>JBFYNT010000066.1:0-5928 GCA_041304225.1 Candidatus Aminicenantota bacterium | reverse complement strand
GTACTTCGGGCCGATGGCCAGGGCGGCCTCGCGGTCGAAGGCGGTCTTCCCGATATCCCCCAGGACCGTCCCGGCGGGGCCGAGCTCGACGACGGGCACACGCTGGGCGGCCGTGATCTCTGCGAGAAAATAGTGGGTGGCCGCGGCATCAAGGTCGCCCTTGGTGTTGTTGGCCCCGAGGGTGACGAGGCCGATCGTGCCCACAGAGGCCAGGTCGACCGCCGGCGGGACGATGGTGTACTTGGCCGCGCAGCCGGCGACGGCGAAAAGGATGATAAGCACAGCCAGGTATTTCATTCTCAAGGTCGGACTCCTTCAGGCCAAGGGGCCTTGCGTATGGACCGCCAATCCATTTAGTCGTGAATGAGGGCGATTGGTCCGTATAATGGGCGGGCCGCTTCTCCGAATTTCGGGTTAACCGATGCCCAGCGACGCTAGGAGCTGGCCGATCTGGACGAGCGTCAGGCCGAAGACCGCGCTGAGGGCCGTCTGCAGGTCGGGCAGGCTGAACGCGGCGGCCCACATGGCCCTGGCTACGTCGGCGGCGGCGGCCATGTAAGCCTCACGGATGGCCCGGGCCGTATCGGTCGGCGGGAATCCCGAAATGCGGAGAGAGGCGGCAACGTGTTCCTTCGTCGCGGCGTAAGCGTTCTTCAATGCCTGGGCCACCTGCGTGGCGCCGCGGCCGGACTTCTTGAGGATCGCGGCCGCCCGGTCGCGGGTGATGCCGAAGCGCGACTTGAGGGAGACGGCCACTTCTATGGCGCCGTACCCCCCCGCCGTGAGGGCTAGTCCGGTCGTCTCGTCGTTCAGGCCGAACACGGCCGCCAGGGCCACACAGGTGGACGTGGCGTCAAAGCCCGAGGCGAAGAGTTCCGCGGCGACGGCCGTCGCGCCGAGCGAGAACCGGGCCTTGATCGCCGCAGCGACGTCCGTCGCCTGGTAGCCGCCTTCTTTAAGGGCGGCGGTCACCTCGCGCACGGTCCTGAGCGCGTATCCGACGACGAGCGCCACGGCCGCGTCGATCGGCTTGCTCATCCGTTTGACCATGACGCGGACCGTCGGTCCCACGGAGTGAAGGGTCCGCTTCATGAGGGCGGCGAAGTCATTCAAGGCCAGACCGAAGGCTTGGATGAGAGGCGAGCCGAAATCGTCAAGGGAATAGCCGGCGGCCTTCAGGGCGTTGACGACGCCGTCCGGGTCGGGCCTGTAATGCTGGGCCAGGGCTACGACGACCTCCGTAACGCTGAAACCGGCCGCCTTGAGCCCCACGGCGATGGCGGTCATATTGAACCTCTGCCCGATCAAGACGGCGGCGATGCCGGCGGCCGTGAGGGAGAACTCCCGTTTCAGGGCTATCGCGATGAGGCCCCCTTCGAAGCCGGCCGCGACGAGGGCCGCGGCCACCCCGGTGGCGTTCAACGAGAAGACGGACCGGACCCCCGTGGCGATCATCCCGCCCAGGTAGCCCCCGGCCCGCAAGGCCCTCGCCGTGGCGTTGGCGTCGAGGCCGAACCGGTCCTTGACGGCCTGGGCGGCGACCGTGGCGGTCCGCCCGAGCTGGCGATACTGCGAAGCGAGAGCTTCCGCCGTGGCCGGCGGCGTCAGCGTCCGCTGCGGGACGAGCGATCCCCGCCCGAAGGAGAGCGTTGCCAGGGCCAGCAAGAGCCCCCAAGCGGTGATGAGAGACGGGACAGGACGGCGTCTCGGCATCACTTGCACTTGGCCGGGCCGCTGTAGCAGAAGAGTGTGCCGTTGAACTTGAAGCACCCTTTTTCGGGTCCGGCCACGTATCTCATCTCCACTCTCTTGCCACTCTTGTAGGCGAGCGTGATCGTCCCGTTCTGGGCGTTGCCCTGGATGGACCACTGGCCGCTGCCTTGATTCTGCGAGGCGTTGCCCCAGGCCATGGTCTGGTTGCCCAGGCTGTCAGAGCCCCGGCCCGAGTAGCTGGACTCGGAGGAATCGAAGAAGGCGCCTTCCGGACAGAACATGATCTTCTTTTCTGTCGAGCCGGAGTAATGGTAATACTCGCCGGCCATCTCGTTCATCATCTGGGGGTCGGTCGGCCCCGGCGGCTGGCCCGGCGCCCCCGCGGCGGCCGCGCCGGCCTGGTCTCCGCCGCCGGCCTTGGCCTTCTCCGCGTTCTCCTTGTTGATGGCCTCGATGCCCGTCTTGGCATAGTCCATGATGCCGGCCTCGGCGCTCATGTCGATGTCCAAGCGAACGTTCTTGTCCTTGACGCCCAGGGTCCGCCGGATCTTCTCGACCCGAAGGACGTAGACCCCCGGCGGGACGTTCTTGATCGTGTACTTGCCGAAGAAATTCGTCTGATCCGTGCCGACGACCTCTTCCGTGTCCGCGTCGAGCAGGATGACGGCGACGCCGGGCGCCGCCTCCGAGGTCGATTTGCCCACGAATCCGGCGACCTTGAAGACCTTCGTCTTGGCCTTTTCCTGGGCGAAGGCGACGGCCGCGGTCAGGACGAGAAGCAGGGCGATGGTCTTTCTCATCGGGGTCCTCCTTGGCGGAGCTCGCCGAACGAGCTCAATGGCGATAGTATTCCCCGGGGGTCATCTGGACGATGTCCGCGACGGCCTTTTGGATGGCGTTCCGGATGGCCCGCTCGGCCGGCGTCCGGGCGAATATGGACAGGGAGACGGGGAGCTTGGCCTCCTCCCCCGGGTCCGCCTCGAGGCCGTAGCTGTTGGCCCGGCCCATGACATAGGTCGCGACGACGACCTCGGAGGTCTTGGCGTCGATGATGCGGATGTCGAGGCCGACGTAGCCCTTGTTCATCGAGCCGTCGATCTGGGTCCCGGCGACCTCGGCGCCCCCCTTGACCGTCAAGGAGTCCGTCACGAATTCCGTGACCGCTCCGGTAATGATGAGGTCGGCGCCGAGAATGCCGCCCGTAGCCGCCGCCGTGCCTCCCTGGACGCGACCCGAGGCGCCCAGGTCCTGCTCCTTGAGGACTTCTTCGAGCAGGGCCCGCTCGAGGATGGCGAAGCGCTTCGTCTTGAACAGGGCGGTCACCAGCATCTCCCGCATCCCCTCCCCGATGGCCTTCCAGGGAACGTTGTACTTCTCCAGCATCTGGGTGCTGATGCCGCCGCCGGCTGTCTTGTCCCTGATCTCGGCGACGGAGACGCGGACGCGGGGACCGGCGTAGGGGGCCTGGGACCTCTGGCCCGCGGCCGCGAGAGGGACCATCGCCGCCGTCAGGGCCGGGAAAACGAGAAGAAAGCCGAGGGCTCTTTTCAAGGCCGTCCTCCTTGCTCTGCTGTCTCGAAGCGGGGACTCTCCCCGAGAGCCCCGTCCCTTTGGCCGGAATTCTGTCAAAGGGGGAAGGGGATGTCAAGAGGAATGCGCCTGGCCGGGCCGGCCCGGCGGCCGACAATTGACAACTCGGAGCCCTCGGGTTATCTTGCCCCCAACACGAGGCGGGCGCCGGGGAGACTCCCGCATACCGGGGATCCGCGCGGCCTTCCTCTATTCCGCGACAGGAGGGATGCATGGACGGAAAGACCACCCGAACGATCGGCCTGATCCTGCTCGCGGCGGCCCTGGGGGCGACCCCCTCCGGCGGGGCGCAGCTCGCGCCCCAGCCTGCGACGACCCTCAAAACGGCCCCGCCCCCCGCGCCCGTCATCACGGCCTGGGGCCCGAAGGACAAGGTCGCGACCGGCGAGGTCATCTGGCTCCAGGGGACGAATCTCCAGCGCGATCTCCTCGTCGTGACCCTCGGGGACCGGACGATCATGCCCCACCTATACTTCGAGATGCTGCCCGCCTCGTCCTCGACGGCCACGCGGATCGAGGTCCGGACGTCGACCGCGATGAAGACCGGCGTCCAGACGAGCACGCCCCTCAAGGTCCTGCATCGCGGCGGGAAGCCCGTCGTCCTCGACGCCGACTATCACGTCGTCGACCGCGACGCGCGGTTCAGCGGAGTTTCACGCTGGCACAAAGGCAGCACCAGTTCCTACGGCATCTTCACCGAGGGACAGGTCAGACTCGTCCTCAACAACCTCGATTTCGCCAACGAGGGATCGGGGACTTTCGAGGAGGACGTCAGGATCATCGACAATATCAAATCGACCAGCGAACCCTGTCCCGCGCCTCTCGTTCTTTTTAACAAGACCACGGTTTATTATGATTGGGTGCTCCTAAGATCGCAGCCCCGCCTGCGCGCCATCACCTGGAAGAGGGACCCGGTCACCGCATCGCGGATCGTCCTGAATGGCATCGGCGCGGGCCAAAAGATCAACGCCACGGCGAACCTCGTTGCCGTCGCGGGACTCCAGTGTGAGTTCGTCACGGGGACGGCGGGGTATGCTCCCCATACGATGTCCTACGGATGCGAAGCGCCGGGGCCGAGGCCACCCCTTCCGCCGGCGCCCCCGGCCTACGTCGTCTATTCCCTTCGGCGCGCGATCTAGAAAACGTCCGCTTACTTGATGAGATGGAACGCCGTCTGGCGGCCGGCCAGGAAGAAGGCCCTCGTCCCGTCGAAGAGGATGTCCTGCTCGAGCGGGACCCGGAAATCGGCGCCCCATTCCGGGACGGGGCCGGTGACGCTCAGCTCGCATACGAAGGTGCTCATGGGCACGAGCTTGACGTCGCCGCGGCCGGCGTTGTTGACCTGTTCCCAGGGCAGGCCGATGAGCGGGCCGGGCTCGTGGAGGAAATAGCCGAGCGAGTGGGAGTAGACGCGCGGACCGGGAATGCCGAGCTCGCGGGCTTTCTTCAGGACGTTGCCGAGGATCTCGTTGCCGCTAAGCCCGGTCTTGAACTCCCCGACATAGATGTCCTGGAGCCGGTTGGCCTCGGCCAGGAGCGCCTTGAATGTTCCCGGGGCGTCGGTCTCGCCCGGCCGTAGGACATAGGCCATCTCCTGATGGTCGGAATTCCAGCGCATGTACTTGAGGCCGACGTCGCAGTGGAGGAGGTCGCCGGGCCGGACGACCTTGTCGTCCTTGCCCCACTTTTCGACGTCCTTGGGCGACCGGCCGCGGATCGAGACGAAGGGGGAGAAGGACACCCGCAAGCCGAGGTCGTGGACGCGCTGCCAGTAGTACCAGCGCAGGTCGTCAGCCGTCGTCTGCCCGACCGTGATGACCCTGGCCGAGAACATGTCGGCGATGATGGACCGGGACAGGGTCGCCGCCCGCTCCATATGTTCAACTTCCTCTTCGAGAAGGGTCTCGGCCCACAGCGTGACGAGCGGTTCGGCGGACTCCAGCCGCGCGGCGTACTTGGGGCCGATGGCCTCGACGATCTTCTTCTTGAGGACCGTGGTCAGCGCCCCGGCCGCCCATTGGATCTCGCCCTCGTTGAGGCCGATCCGCTTCGGGTCTCGCTCGCGGACGATGCGGCCGAGCGCCTCCCACTGGCCCTCGCCCTTCTTTTGGTCGAAGGCCCCGGCGTCCCAAGCGTTCTTGAACAGGCCCTGGGTATCGGTCCGGGAGACGTTCAGGCGTTCGAGGCCCTTCCCCGGCCCCTGGTCGTAAAAGACCAGGATCTGGGTGATGGGATTCCAGTTGCCGAGGGGGACCATGGTCTCGAAGATGGGGTCGAGGTTGTCCTCGTTGCAGGAAATGATCCACATGTCGAGGCCGGTCTCGCGCATTAGCCGCGGCAGGAGCGTCTCGAGCCGCTTGGCCGTGATCCGGTAGACGACCTCGGCCTGCTGACGGACGGATAGGACAGCCGGCGGCCCGCCGGGCTGGGCCAGGGCGGGGGCAGGGGCGAGCGTGGCGACGACGGACGCGGCGGCGAGGATGAAGAAGGCTTTCTTGACCATGCGGACCTCCGTTCGTTCGAGGGCTTTATCTGTCTATCTATCACCGGGCCGGCCGGGCGGTCAAGGGCCGGAGGAACCAACGCCGCGGGCGATCCGTATATAGAGGAGAGCAGGACGTCCGC
>JBFYNT010000065.1:0-20107 GCA_041304225.1 Candidatus Aminicenantota bacterium | reverse complement strand
GGCCAGCGAGATCTCCGGATTGAACGTCCAGGACACGAGGTTGACGGCCCTCGGGTAGGGGACGAATCGGGCGCGGTAGAAGGGCCCGGCCGGCCAGCCCCGCTTGTCGAAATCGATCGTGGCCACGAAGCCGTCCTCGCGGATGCGGACGAGGTAGGCCCGCAGGAAAGCGGCCTGTTCGGCCGGGGAGAGGTCGGGGTAGGCGACATGGTTGATCCAGGCGTAGCGCTCGACCGTCTTTCCCAGCTGGTCGTGGGATATGAAGTTGATCAGGCCCCGGACGCGCCCTTCCGTCTCCCAGACCAGGGTCCGGGCGACGCCCGGATATTCGAGCTCGACGGCCAGGTCGCGCTTGTCCCAGGCCAGGGCCAGGGCCGTCGTGACTTTGTAACGGTCGAGGAGGGCGTGGCAACTGTCGAGGTCGGCGGGACGGTAGTCCCGCAGGGCGAGGCCCGGGACGGCCCGCGGCGGCCGGCCGGCGCCGATGAGGCGCAGGGCCGCCTTTTCGTAGCCCTTGAGCCCTTCCGAGGCGTCCACGCGCCCGAGGTCGAGGATGCGGGCCATGACGCCGGACTTGCGGAGGCGCTCGATCCGATGCCCTTCGGCGGCCAGCTTCTCCATCATCAGGGTCGAGCGGTGGCCCTTCTCCAGGGTCAGGAGCGAAAAGTCGTAACCGTGGCGCTTGTTCCGCTCGACCGCGGCCCGGATGATCTCGAGGGCCAGGCCGCGCCGGAGGTATTCCTTCCTGACGACGAGGAGACAGCTGTAGACCGCGCCGTAGAGACCTCCCCGGAAATGGAACTTCTGGGGGAGGTTGGCCAGGAAGGCGACGATCTCGCCGTCCTTGTAGGCCGCCAGGAGATGGTCGCGCCGGCCCTCGGGGATGCGGTCGAAGAGGTAGCGCAGGAAGGCCGGCCGGTAGAAATTGGGGAAGGAGGCCGCGCCGTATTCGTCGCGCCACGACGCGTGGGCCATCCTCTCCAACCCCTCGAGATCCCCCCGAAAGGTTTCGATGGAGACGCCCTCGAGCTTGGTCATGCGGCCCTCCCACGGCGGCGCGAGATGGGTCCCAGTCTCCCCGAACGGGGGTGGCCTTGTCAAGGCGCCGGGCCCTTTTCAGACGGTCCGGCTTGGGGTAGAATAGGGGACCGTTCATCATCCCAAGGAGTCATCGATCATGAAGAGATCCAAAGTCCTGCGCAAAGCCATCATGGAACGCCGGGCCGTCACCGTCCCCGGCGCTCACGACGCCCTATCGGCCAAGGTCATCGAAAAGGCCGGGTTCGAGGCCATCCAGGTCTCCGGCTACGGCCTGGCCGGGTCCTATCTCGCCAAGCCCGACGTCGGGCTCGTCCGGATGAAGGACGTCCTCGACCTGACCTGGAACATCAGCCAGGCCGTCTCCATCCCGGTCATGGCCGACGTCGACACCGGCGGCGGGAACGCCGTCAACGCCGCCTGGATCACCGAGCGCCTCGTCGCCATGGGCGTCGCCGGAATGAACATCGAGGACCAGGTCTTCCCCAAGCGTTGCGGCCACATGGCCGGCAAGGAGGTCATCTCGGCGGAAGAGATGGCCGGCAAGATCCGGGCCTGCGCCGCCGTGCGGGACCGGCTCGACAAGGACTTCATCATCAACGCCCGGACCGACGTCTTCGCCGGACTGGGCCTTCCCGAGGCCATCAAGCGCTGCAACCTGTACCTCGCGGCCGGCGCCGACCTGGCCTTCATCGACGGCATCAAGAGCCGGGCCGACATCGAGAAGGCGGTCAGATCGATCAAGGGGCCGCTGTCGGTCAACCTCATGGACGCCATCACCGGCATGAAGACCGAGCTCATCCCCATCCCCGAGCTCGCGAAGATGGGCGTCGGCCGCGTCTCCATCCCCGTGGCCTCCATCATGGTCGTCCACAAGGCCCTGGTGAATTTCTTCGCGGCCCTCAAGAAGTCGCCGACCGGCACGCTCCCGGGCCAGACCCAGTGGGTCTCGTCCTTCGAGGAGTACACGGATTTCGTCGGGCTCAAGGACTACCGGGCCATGGAGAACGAGTACCTGCCCTGCGAGCGGGTCGCGGCCAAGTACAAGGGCGTCAAGAAGATCGTCGGGTAACAAGGCCGCAACGGAACGGCTCCGGCTCGGGGCCGTTCCTTTCGCGCCGGCTATGAGGGCGCCCGCGAGCTTCGTCTGCGCTGGGTCTGCCTCTTTTGGACCGAATCGATCAGACGGCCCGCGGTCCTCTTCACCGGGCCCAAGCGGGTGGGGTAGAAGTAGTCCGATTCGAACCAGCCCTTGTCCCGGTAATAGCGGTAGTCGAAGCTTGTCTCGTCGAGCTCCAGTTGCATCTTCGTCCGGCCCGAACGAAAAGCCAGGAAATAGAACCAGCCCGGCCAGGGGTAGGGCGGCCCGACGAGCTTCTTGTAGAACCGCCGGCTCAGGTTGGCCAAGGCCGCGTCCATCTTCCGCCGCTCCGTCCCGGCCATGGGATCGAGGGCGGTGAAATGCACCCCACGGACGGGATTGAAGCCCATCCCCTTGCCGATGAAATGAAAGTAGCTCACGATCTTCCGGCCGCCGTAGATCCCCTGCGGGACGATGCTCGTCGAAGGCTTCCCGAAGAAGCGCGGCCGGTGGAAGACGAACCCGAGCCGGTCGAGGAAGACTTTCATCATCCCCGAGACTTGGAAGGACAGGTTCGGGGTTGCGAAGACGACGCCGTCCGAGGCCATCATCTTGGCGATGATGACGTCCCGGTCGTCCTTGATCGGGCAGGCCTCTTCGCCCCGCGCGAGACAGAGCTTACAGGTGAGGCAGGTCCCGATCTTGAAGTCGCTCAAGGTCACGATCTCGGTCTCGACGTCGCCGAGTGAGCGCAGGTTGTCCAGGAACTGGCGGGTGGCCAGGTAGGTGTGTTTCCGGCTGGCGGTCCCGACGATGGCGACGACTTTATTCATGGACGGACCTCCATGAGGGGATCGATACGGACAGGATAGCACAGGGAAGGCGCCCCCCGCCATCCGCTCGGCATGGCCGGGGCCCCGTCCCGCAGGAACGCGTCCCCGGTCTACCTAAATAAATAGGAAATGGGTATCATGTCCCCCATTTTACGACCAGGCGAGTGAAGGGGAAGACGTAGGCCTGGAGGAGGACGAAAAGGCCCATGAGGGCGGCCAGGACCAGGCTGTGGAAGAAGACGAAGCGGAGGATCGCGCCCTCGTGGCCGTACCAGCCGGTCGCCGTCGAGGCCACGACGATCGACTGGGCGTCGATCATCTTGCCCATGACGCCGCCGGAGCTGTTGGCCGCGGCCATCAGCACCGGGCTCAGGCCGAGCTGGTCGGCCGTGATCCGCTGGAGGCTCCCGAACAGGACGTTGGACGAGGTGTCCGAGCCGGTGAGCGCCACGCCCAGCCAGCCGAGCAGGGTCCCGAAGAAGGGATAGAGAACGCCGGTCCGGGCGAAGGCCAGCCCGAGCGTCGCGTCGAGGCCCGAATATCTCGTAACGTAGCCGAGCGCGAGCATCGCGGCCACGGTCAGCAGCGAGAAGCGGACCCGCTTGAGGGTCTGTCCGTAGACCGCGACCGCGCGGCGGACCGGGACCCTCATCAGGGCGGCCGAGATGAGGGCCGCGACGAAGATGCCCGTGCCCGTGAACGACAACCCGTTGAACGTGTAGACGGCGGCCTCGGCCGTCTCCTTGGCGACGATGGGCGGCACGCGGAGAACGAGCTTGTCCAGCCCCCCGACCGGGAACCGCATGGCGAACAGGCCGTCGAGGAAGGACTTGATCTGGGGGATGCCCCACAGGAAGACGACCAGGCTCAGCACGAGCCAGGGCATCCAGGCCCGGGCGATCTCCCGCCGCGAGTGGACGGGCGCGATGGCGCCCTCCGCCCCCGGCTCGTCTTCGCGCTCGCCGGCCAGGCGGTGGACGCTCCCGGGTTTCCAGAATTTGAGGAATACGATCAGGGCCGCGATCGACAGGACCGACGAAAGGATGTCCACCAGCCAGGGCCCGTGGAAGTTCGAGATCAGGAACTGGGGCCCGGCGAAGCACGCCCCGGCGACCAGCAGGGCGGGCCAGACCTCGCGCGTCTTGCGGAAGCCGCAGAAGGCCCAAACGAGCCAGAAGGGAATGAGGATGGAAAAGAAGGGCAGCTGGCGCCCGACCATGGCGCTGAGGTCGCGGATGTCGAGCCCGGTGACGCCGGCCAGGGCGATGATCGGCGTTCCCAAGGCCCCGAAGGCGACCGGCGCGGTGTTGGCGAGAAGGGACAACCCCGAAGCTTGGAGAGGCGGGAAGCCCAGGCCGATGAGGATGGCGGCCGTGACGGCCACCGGCGTCCCGAACCCGGCCGCGCCCTCGAAAAAGGCCCCGAACGAAAAGGCGATGAGCAGGAGCTGGAGGCGGCGGTCCCTGGTGATGCCCGTCAGGCTGTCCTGCATGACCTTGAACGAGCCCGTCTCGACGGTCAGCTGGTAGAGGAAGATGACGTTGAGGATGATCCAGCCGATGGGGAACAGGCCGTACGCGGCGCCCATCGCAGCCGTCCGCAGGGCCAGGCCGGCGGGCATGGTGAAGACGGCGACGGAGACGGCCAGGGCCGTCCCGAGCCCGACAAGCGCCGCGACGTGGGCCCTGAGACGGAAGACGGCCAGCCCGCCGAGCAGGACGATGATCGGCAACGCGGCCAGAAGCGTGGACAGCCAGGCGGCGTGGACGGGGTCGTAGACCTGAGGCCAGGCCATGGCTTTCTCCGTGATCTAGATTATGCCGTCCGCCTCTTTGCTCAGACGGTCGAAGAACGCGGCCATGAACTTGTGCCGTCCCGCGGCTAGGCGCCGGCCCTCGCGCGTCGTCATCCTGTCCTTGACGAGACGGAGCTTGACCAGGTACTCCCGGTAGGCGGTGTCCTCGCGGGTGTAGGGCTTCGTCCGCTCGACGACGATGTCCTTGTCGTGGAGCCGGGCCCCGACCTCGCCGGCGAAGAGGAAGGCCCGCCCGATCCCCACCGCCCCGATCGAGTCGAGCTTGTCGGCGTCGAAGAGGACGCGGGCCTCGAGCGACCTCGGCGCGCCGCCCCGGCGGAAGCGGTGGGTCCGGATGCAGGGGACGACGGCCCGGACCGTGGCCGGGTCGCAGCCGCACCGTTCGAGGATCGCCTTGGCCAGCCGGGCGCCGCTCCTGGCGTGGCAGACCTTGCCGTGCGAGCGGTCCTCCTCGCCGCGGCCGATGTCGTGGAGGAGGGCGGCCAGCTCGAGGATGCCCAGGTCGGCCTGCTCCTTGCGGCCGATCCTCAGGCAAAGGCGGCGGACGCGCTCCGTGTGGTCCCCGTCGTGGCTGCCGCGGGCGCCGCGGAAGTATTTCCCGGCCTCTTCCCTGATGCGGGAGACGAGGGCCGCGGGGATCGTCCGGGTCATTCGTCGATCATGTGGACGGCCAGGCCGTCCTTGAGCTTCGGTTCGAACCAGGTCGACTTGGGCGGCATGATCTTGCCCGCGTCGGCCACCGAAAAGAGCTGTTCGATGGTCGTGGGGAAGAGGGAGAAGGCGACGCGGAAGCCGCCCGAGGCGAGCTTTTTTTCGAGCCCGGCCGTGCCGCGGATGCCGCCGACGAAATCGATCCTCTTGTCCGTCCGGGGATCGGCGATGCCGAGGATGGGCGCCAGCAGGCTCCGCTGGAGGATGGAGACGTCGAGCGAGGCGATCGGGTCGGCCGGGTCGAAGGCCCCGGGCCTCGTCTCGAGGCCGTACCAGCGGCCGTCAAGCCGCATGCCGAACTCACGGCTCCGGCCCGGGACCTTCGGGCCGTCGGGGCGGACGACGAAGGCCTCTCCGACCCGGGCCAGGAAGGCGGCGGGCTCGAGACCGTTGAGGTCGCGGACGACGCGGTTGTAGGCCAGGATCTTCATCTGGTTGTGGGGGAAAAGGACGGCCAGGAAGAAGTTGTCCTCCTCGTCGCCGGTCCGGCCGGGACGCTCGGCGTCGCGCTTGACCTTGATCCGGGTCGCGGCCGCCGAGCGGTGATGGCCGTCGGCGACGTAGAGGTTGGGCAGGACGGCGAAGGCGGCCTTGATCCGGGCGACGAGGCCCGGTTCGTCGACGACATAGAAGATGTGGCGGACGGCGTCGTAGGTCGTGATGTCGACCTCGGGCGTCCGGCCCATGGCCTCGGCTACGAGGGCGTCGACCGCGTCCGACCTCCTGTAGGTCAGGAAGACCGGGCCCGTCTGCGCGCCCAGGGCCTCGATGTGGCGCATCCGGTCGTTCTCCTTGTCGACGCGGGTCAGCTCGTGCTTTTTGATGACGTCGTCGAGGTAGTCCCGGCAGGAGGCGGCCGCGACCAGGCCGACCTGGACGTGGTCTCCCCAGATCTGCTTGTAAACGTAGAAATCGCGCGTCGGGTCGGGCGCGATCGTCCCCTCCCGCAGGAAGCGGTCGAAGTTCTCCTTGCCCTTGGCGTAGACGGCGTCCGCGTAGAGATCGGTCCCTGGCGGCAGGTCGATCTCGGGCTTCCCGACATGGAGGAACGAATAGGGATTCCCGGCCGCGAGCTCCCGGGCTTCCTCGGACGACAGGACGTCGTACGGCGGGGCGGCGACGAGGGAGGCGAGGTCTTTGCGGGGCCGAACGCCCCGGAACGGTTCGATGCGGGCCATGAGGTCCTCCGGAGGTGCTTTAAAAGAGGGTCATTATAGCACAGCCCGCGCCCGCGGGACCACGGTCAGCCGCGGACCGTATCGCGGCCGGCGGCCTTGGCCTGGTACATGGCCCGGTCGGCCCGGCCGATGAGGCCCTCGAGGTCCTCGTCCTCGTCGCGCTTGAGCTCGGCGACGCCCAGGCTGATCGTCAGGGACAGGGTGCCCCCGGTCGTGACGACGGTCATCCGGGAGATCTCCTGCCGCAGCCGCTCGGCCATGGCCAGCGCTTCGTCGCGGCCGGCTTCGGGCATGAGGACGATGAACTCCTCGCCGCCGTAGCGGCAGACGACGTCGGTCGTCCGGGTCGTATGCGTGACGAGCTCCGTCATGACATGCAGGACGTGGTCCCCGATGAGATGGCCGTGGCTGTCGTTGACGTTCTTGAAGTGGTCGATGTCGAAGAGGATGAGGGCCAGCGGCCGCTGGTAGCGCCGGGCCCGTCCGACCTCCCTCTCGCCCATGCGGAGGAAGGCCCGCCGGTTGTAGAGGCCGGTCAGCTCGTCGGTCACCGCCAGCCGTTCGAACTGCTCGACCCGGCGGGAGTTGTCGAGGGCGATGGCCACCTGGCTGGCGAAGAGCTCGGCCACCCGGAGGTCCCGCTCGTCGAAGGACCGCTCGCCGGAATTGTACAGGGCGATGAGCCCGATGACGGAGTCGCCGAAGACGACGGGGGCGCCGAGGAACGAGCGGATGTCCAGGTCCGGCCGGAGCGGCAGGAGGATGTCCTCCGGATCGGCGATGACCCCGATGAGCGGGCGCTTCCGCTGGACGGCCGTCTGGCACAGCCGCGACCCGGCGATCGGGTAGGACTCGCCGATCACGTTCCGGACGTCCTTGGGCCGGCGGATGCCGGCCAGCTTGAGCTCGGTCCCCTCGACCGTCAGGAACACCCCGATGTCGTAGGCAATGACCCGCTTCAGGAGGTCGAGGATGAGGGCGGAGATCTGGCGGAAGTCGAGCTTCGAGCTCAGGGTCAGCCCGGCCTCCCGGAGCGTGTCGGCGACCCGCCGCGCCTCGACGGCCTCCGTCTCGGCCCGCTTCATCCGGGTGACGTCGTAGATGACGGCCACCCAGCCCGTGACGAAGGATCCGTAGCCCAGGAGCGGCGATAGGCGGAGGTCGAAGAAACGCGTCCGGCCGTCCTTCTCCCAAACGACCTCGCGTTCGGAGGCGGACGGGGTCTCGAGCCCGGTCGTCATGCCGGGCCAGGCGGCGAAAAGCTCGGCGGCGGGCCGGCCCAGGATCTTCGCTTCGGGCGTGTCCTCGGGCGGCCCCCCGATCTCGGCGATGAGCCGGCGGGCGGCGGGATTCGTGGCGGCCACCCGGCCCTTCTCGTCCAGGATGACCAGCGACTCGCCCATGCTGTCGATGATGCGTTCGCGGGCCACGGGCAGGATGTCGACGAGCTGGAGCCGGAACATGGCCCAAAGCAGGAAGAAGCCCGCGATGGCGAAGCCGAGGGGGGTGAAGTCGTAGCCGCGCGCCGCGCCCCCCAGACCGGCCAGGTAGACGGCGTTGCCGATCCAGGGCAGGGGGAAGGCCAGGAGCAGGGCCAGAGCCTGGCGGCGGTGGATGCCCTTGAACCGGAAGAAGGCCAGGAGCAGGCAGACGGTCGTGGCCGCGAGGAGGGCGTAGGAATAGGCGGCGTGGACCCAGAAAAAGGTGCCGTGCTCGTAGATGAGGAGCGGTTCGCGCCCGCCCACGGCCGACCGGAAGCCCGACCAGATCAGGTGGTGCCGCTCGTTCGTGAAGGCCAGGGCCATGGTCGCGAGAGGGATGATCCAGAGGGCCGCCGTCCGACCCGCCCCGAGGCGCGTGCCGGAGCGCAGGAACCGGAGGGCGAAGAGGTACATCAGCACCGGGACGCTGGCGATGCCCAGGTACTCGACCTTCGACAGCAGGAGCTTGGCGGCCGCGGCCGGCACGGCCGCCTCGACGGCCGCGGCCAGCGACCAGACGAAGACGGCGGCCATCAGCAGGGCCAGCAGGCGGCCGACGGAGGTGACGGCCCGCTTCCAGGCGATGACGGCCACCGAACCGGCGACGAGCGCCCCGGCGAAGAGGCTGAGGGCGTAATAGCCGATCTGCAAGCCCATGGCTTCGTCCTATCCTAGCTGACGCTCTCCCTCTCGTGCTCGGGCACCAAGGTCCCGGCGATCTCGAGGAAGTTCTCGACGACCTCGGGATCGAACTGCGTCCCCGAGCAGGCGATGATCTCCTTCACGGCGTAGCGATGGGAGGCGGCCTTGCGGTAGGGCCGCTCCGAGGTGATGGAGTCGTAGGTGTCGGCGATGGTCATGATCCGAGCGCCCAGGGGGATCTCGCGGCCCTTGAGCCGGTCTGGGTAGCCCGTGCCGTCGTAGCGCTCGTGATGGGCCCGGACGACCCGGGAGATCTCCTTGAGCTCGATGACCGGGCTGAGGATGGACTCGCCGCGGACCGGGTGCTCCTTGATGAGCTCGAACTCCTCCTTGGTCAGCTTGCCCGGCTTGTTGAGGATGCTCTCGGGCACGGCGATCTTGCCGACATCGTGGAGCAGGGCGGCCAGCTCGAGGTCGCTGAGCTCCTTCTCGCTGAAGCCCATCTTGGCGGCGATCTTCATCGAGAACTCGGTCACCCGCGTGGAGTGGTGGCGGGTGTACTCGTCTTTGGCGTCGATGGCCGAGGCCAGGGACTTGACCGTCGACAGGAAGAGCGAGCGCTGCTGCTCGACGAGGTCCGACGTCCTCATTCGCAGGTTCTTGTTGACCAGGGCCAGCTCCGACTCCATCTGTCGCAAGCGCAGTTGGGACCGGATGCGGGCCTTGAGCTCGGTCGAGTCGAAGGGCTTGGAGATGTAGTCGTCGGCCCCGGCCTTGATGCCCTCGGCCAGCATCTCGGCCCCGGTCCGGGCGGTCACCAGGATGATCGGGATGTGCTTGAGGGTCTCGTCGCCCTTGACCGCCCGGGAGAAGGCGTGGCCGTCCATGCCCGGCATCATGACGTCGCAGAGGACGAGGTCGGGGTTCTTGGCCCGGAGGAAGGCCAGGCCCTGCTCGGCCGAGGTCACCAGCTCGAGGTCGAACTCGTCGGCCAGGAGCATCTTCATCAGCTTGAGGACCTCGGGATTGTCGTCGATGCAGAGGATAAGGGCGTCGTGGATTTTGGCTTCGTCCACCCGCCCGCCGCCGATATCGACCTTCTCGAGGTCGACCAGCTGGAGGCGGCGGTAATCCGTGACGATGTCCTGGACGCGGGGCTCCTCGACGTCGGTCGTCCGCCGCTTGAGGCCGATGGGCAGGTCCTCGGACCGGCGGTCGAGGACCTCCTCGTCGAAGTGCTCCTCGCCCTTGTGCATCTCGACGATGAACCGGGAGCCCTTGCCGAGCTCGCTCTCGGCCTTGATGGTCCCCTTGTGGACGTTGACGATCTCCCGGGCCAGGGCCAGGCCGATGCCCGTGCCCTCCTGGGCCCGGGACTTGGAGCCGTCGACCTGGGAGAAGCGGTCGAAGATCCGCTCGAGCATGTTGGCCGGGATGCCGATGCCGGTGTCCTCGACCGTGATGGTCACGGTGTGGTCCCTGTCCTCGATGTAGATCGTGATCTTGCCGCCCTTGTTGGTGAACTTGAGGGCGTTGGACAGCAGGTTGAAGAGGACCTTCTCGAACTGGTCGGAGTCGATGGTCAGATCGACGGGGTGCGGCGGGTGCTGGAAATAGAGCCGGAGCTGCTTCTGGTCGGCCAGGGGCTTGACCGAAGCCAGGAGCGGCGGGACGAAATCGACGAGATTGACGACGCGGACCTTGAGCCGCATCCGGCCCTCCTCGAGCTTGTTCAGGTCGAGGAGGTTGTTGATGAGCTTGAGCAGCTTGTAGCCGTTGCGCTGCATCGTTTCCAGGGTGTCCTTGAGCGACGGCGAGAGCTTGCCCATGCGGCCCTCGAGCAGGGACTTGAGGGGGGCCAGCATGAGCGTCAGCGGCGTCCGCAGCTCGTGGTTGACGTTGGCGAAGAACTGGGTCTTGAGCTCGTCGAGGCTCTTGAGCTTCTCGTTGGACTCCTTGAGCTGGCCCGTGGTCTCCTCGAGCTGGAGGCGGCTGCGCAGCTCGCGGCGCCGGATGCTCTCCATGTAGGACGAGCCGATGGCGCCGACGACGATGATCGAGGACAGGAAGGTCAGGTTGTTGATGACGAAGCGCCAGACCTGGATCTCGGTGCCGCCCATGGCCTTGAGCATCTCCGCGATGCCTTGGGACTTGGCGCCCAAGAAATACCGGAGGATGCTGGGCACGGCGTACATCAGCCAGACCGAGACGTAGAGGTAGATCGTGTAACGGAAAGCCAGGGGGATGAGCACGATCATGCCCATGACGATGATGTTCAGGCCCTGGTAATAGCTCGTCAGGAAACCGCCCAGGATGTAGATCATGACGGCGATGCCGGCGGCGTCGACGAGCGCCAGGACGAGGGCCAGGTTCATGACGCCGTGGCTCGTCTTGATGCGGTTGAGGAGGACCATGATGACCACGACCGCGGCCATGACCGTCAGCCGAAGGAGGAGGAAGGGCAGGAAGTACTTCGGCGCGTAGACCGCGTCGAGACCGATGAACCCGGCATAGAGGCCCAGGCTGAGGAAGCCGGCCATGCGCGTCCGGCCCCGCAGGTCGTATTCCTGGTTCAGCCGGTCTTCGAACCGCGGGTCATAGCTTTCCATTGTCGTCCCTCGCTTTGGTGACGTAGACGTAGCCCTGGGGCGGCGTCCCGTAGGACGGGATGCACCGGATGACCTCCCAGCCCGTCTCCTCGAGCAGGCCCTCGAGCTTCTCCGGATCGAAGAAGTCGAACGTTCCCGCCTCCTCGAGGTCCACGAGCTCCTGGGCGTCGTTGAGGAAGACGCGCAGGGACTCGATGAGCAGCGCTTTCGGCCGCTCCGGCGGCAGCGCTTCCTCGGGGGTGGCCTCGATCTTCTCGAGCAGGCGGGTGAACGGCCCCGAGGCGTCGGTGTCCGGGCGCATGCTCGAGAGGACGAGCAGCCCGCCGGGCATGATGATCCGGCGGACCTCTTTGAGGGTCTCGACCGGATCGAAGATATACGACAGAACCAGGCTCATCAGGACCTTGTTGTACCACCCCGCCTTGACCGGCAGGTGGGAGGTGCCCTCGAGCGTGCCGGGCAGGATGAGCCGGCGGAGGTCCGGCTTGGCCGCCGAGAGCCCCAGCACGTACCGGGCCGCGCGGTTGAAGTCGGTGATGATGCGGTATTCCTGGAGGTCGAACCGGGTCTTCAGCCAGTCGTCGTGGGCCGGCGTGATGCGCTCGCCGCGCAGGATGCGGTGGAGCCGGGGGGAATAGTCCTCCCGGATCCGGATGGCGCTCTCGAGGGTCAGGTTCTCGACCCGGTCGGCCATCTCCTCGAAGGTCCCGACCTCGCCGTCGAGGAAGCGGCGGATGGCCTGATACCGGCTCATCTCGAGGTCCAGGGCCACGAGGTCGAACCGGCCGGGCTCGCGCAGGGCCGGGAAGCGGGTCGTGAGCTTCCGGGCCGCTTTCTTCATGGCTTCGGGGATGAGGTCGGCGACGGTGATCTGGGACGGCAGCTCGCCGCCGGCGACGAGGAGGTGCTCGACGAAATTGCCCGTCCCGCCGCCCAGATCGAGGAGCCTGTCCCCGGGCCTCAGCTCGAGGCCCTGGAGCTGGTCGTGCATGAGCTGCTGGTAATCGTCGGACAGGGCCATGACGTCGAAGCCGAGGAGCTTGTCGTCGCCGACGAGGTAGCGCTGCCAGTAGCTCGTCCGGTTCTTGAGGTTGCGGGGCGGCAGCCGGTCCTTCTCGGCCCGCCGCATGACCTCCATGTCCTTGCGCCCGGGCATGACCGTCTGGATGAGCTGCTTGTGGAGGAACCGGTAGATGAGCGAGGTGATCGTCCCGAACAGCCGCAGGCCCTCCTTGGAGGTCCGGGCGTTGTGGCCGATGGGGACGGAGATGACCTCGCGCGGGGCGTCGGCCTGGACGCTCATGACGTCCCGGATGAACTCCGACTTGACCCAATTGTCGAACTGGCCGTAGATCCAGGTGATGGGCCGGTCGATGTGGCGCATGTCCTCGCGGGCCTGTTCGAGGGTGGCCACGGAGTTGGCGACGCCGTCGGCGACGTAGGCGTCGACGTTGACCAGATTGCCCAGGACCGGCATGACCCCGAGCTTGATGCCGAGCTGGTAGTGCTCGAGGAAATCGAGGCCGCAGTAGACCCGGACCATGAGGTCGCGGAACTCGGGCGTCCCCATGCAGGCGATCCAGTAATCCACCCGGCGGCGCTGGGCCTCGTCCCGCAGGACGATCCGGGCCTCGAGGGCCGAGAACGAGAAGGTCAGCAGGACGACCGAGGAGGCCCGGACCTTCGGGTTCGTCTGGAGCCAGTCGAGGACGGTCACGATGTCCGAGGCGCCCTGGCTGAAGTTGGTGTTGAGCATCTCGTAGGGCGGCTCGCCGGCCTCGGGATCGTTGTGGCTCTCGCCCTTCTTGCGGATCCCGTCGTAGCGGACGACGGCCAGGGGCATGCCCAGGAGCCGGAAGTTCTCGCACAAGGTCAGGGCCAGGCCGAACAGGACTTCCTTGGTCTTGCCGAAGGCCGGCGGGATGACGACGACGGGGACGGGCCGGTCGTCGAGCGGCAGGGAGGTGTTGAAAAGGCCGACGATCTCCTCGCCGTGCCGGTTCTCGAGCCGGACGACGTGGGGGCTCATGAGGCTCGACCGGACGAAGTCGGCCGGCGGGCCGGCGGCCCGGCCCGCAGACCGGTCGGCGTGGCCCTCGCCCCGGCGGGCGAAATCCGGATCGGGGGCCTGGACCGACTGGATGCTCATCCGGCTGATGCCGAACTGGACGCCGTACTTCAGCCCGGGGCCTTCGTTCTTCTCGGCGCGGACGACATGGCGGACCTCTCCGGTCTCCTCCCAGAGGCGCAGGCCGCCATCCAGGATGGCCACGGTCTCGAGGGGCGTCCCCTTGAGCAGGACGGGGGCCCCCTCCTCGGCCAGGAAGCTCATCCCGTTCGGGCTGATGTCGGTGATGCGGCCGCGGAGCGTGAGGTCGAATGGGGCCGGCAGGGGGATCTCGACCCGCAGGTCCCCGGCCGGGCTGATCCGCCGCTCGGCCCGCTTCTCGGAGTAGAACATGACCCGCGGGTAGAGGCAGACGAGCGTCCGGCCGTCGGACGAGATGCGCGAGACCATGGTCTCGAAGTTGTAGGTCGCGTAGCCGACCTGGTAGGAGACGAACAGGAGGTCCGAGGTCTTGAACTTGATGTCGAGCTTCTCGCCCGCGAGCAGGCACGCCGACGGGGGCCGGATGTCGGCGAAGGCGAGGATCTCGGGATTGCCGGACCCGGCCGGGACGGCGGCGACCTCGACCCGGCGCTGCAGGGCCTCGCGCATGAGGGACTCGATCTTGAGCGAGTCGGTGAACAGGACCATCTCGTCCGTGCGGAGGAAGGGGTAACGGATCTTGAGCTCGTCCAGGTCGCGGATGGCGACATAATCCGCCATGAACTGGAGAAGCGACAGCCGGCTCGCATCGTCCGGCGTCTCGAACTCGACGGCCACGCCGCCTTGGTCGCTGTCCCGCCGGACGACGCGGCCGCTCACGGTGTACAGCCGCCCGTCGGGCAGGGTGATGTTCAGGGGCACGGCCGAGCCCTCGGGGAAGGTCGACAGGGTCTTGAGGAACATGCCGTTCTCGCTGAGGTTGACCAGCTTGGCATCGCCCAGGGGGCCCGTCTCGATGCGGACGTCGCGGGAGGCGTCGATGGTGATGCGCATGGAGGAGCGCTTCTCGCGCGAGCGCTGAGCGATGAGGAAGCTGATCTTCCGGCGGAGGGCGGCCGGATCGTCCGGCTTGGCCAGGCAGCAGTCGATGCGGCCGTAGCTGGCCAGGTCGATCGTCGTCCCGTTGGTGGGGCAGGCGGTCAGCAGGATCTTGATGATGGATTCGGCGTTCTTGAAGATCTCGTTGAGGAAGCGCAGGAGCTCGGTGCCCTTCATCCGGGGCAGGTCCTCGTTGACGACCAGGACGTTGACCTCGGGCAGGGCCTTGATGAGGTGGATGGCTTCGATGCCGGTCGTCGCGGCGTGGACGGAATAGATGTCCCTCAGGGCGCGCTGGATCTTCTCGAGATAGGCGAGGTCGTCGTCGACGACCAGGACGACGGGCAGGCCGCTCGCCTTGATCTTGTCCATTTGTTCACGGGCCATGTCAGGGTCCGGTCTCCCGGGATCGTATAAACGGGATTAGTCGGCCGAACGGCCGGCCGGCGGAAAAACGGGACCTCACGGCGGCCAGACCACAACACCAAATTTTGTGCGACTCCATGCGTCTCCACACAAAATCTAGTATACAAGGTGTTGACTGTCAAGGATTTCTTGGCCGGAGCCCCCTGACGATCTCGGCCGCGGAGCGGGCGTAGAGGCCGATGTCGATGCCCGAGCAGACCAGGGTGTAGCCGTCCCCGAGGGCCCGGGCGGAGGCGGCGATATCCCCCGAGAAGATGCCGACCGGGACCTTCCGCGCGGCGCAGGCCGCCGCGACCGCGGCCACGGCCTCACGGACGTCGGCGTCCTGCAGGCGGCCGGGCTTGCCCAGGCTGGCCGAGAGATCGTAGGGGCCGATGAAAACGGCGTCCACTCCGGCGACATCGAGAATGGAGCCGATGGCCCGGACGCCGTCGATATGCTCGACCTGGGCGACGACGACGGTGCGGGCATTGGCCGTTTCGACGTTCTCCTGGAAGCGGACACCGTAGCCGTTGGCCCGGCTGAAGCCGACACTGCGGCCTCCTTCCGGGGGGTACTTGGCCCAATGGACGGCCCGGGCGGCCTCCGCGGCGGCGTTGACGTGGGGGACGATGATGCCGGCCGCGCCGGTGTCGAGGGCCTTTTTGACGCCCGTCTCGCTCGTCTCGGGGATACGCACCAGACAGGCGCAGGGCTCCCGCGCCGCCTGGACCAGTCGCAGGACGTCCCCGGGTCCGAGGGCGCCGTGCTCCATGTCGAGGAACAGCCAGTCGAATCCGGCGGCCGAGGCGATCTCGGCCAGCTCCGGCGAGGGCAGGCTGAGGAGCGTCCCGACGAGCGGTTCACGCGCGAGGAGCCGGTCCCGGAATCCGGCGCTCATCATTTCTTCCTGAAGCTGAAGGAGATGCCGCCGCCCGAGGACGTCTCGATCGTCGTCTCCATGAAAGCGAGGGCGCGGACCTGTTCCAGGAAGTCGCGGACGCCCTTCATGTAGCCCAGGCTGATGACGTTGTGGACCACGAAGCAGCCGCCCGGCGCGAGCTTGGGGAGGAGCGCTCGGAAGTAGTTCGGCGTTCCGTTCTGATCGGCGTCGATGAAGATGAAGTCGAACTGGCCTTCGAGCTCCCCGACGAGCTCGTGGGCGTCGGCCAGGCGCGCGTCGATGAGGCCTTCGAGGCCCGCGGCCTTGAAGTTCCGGGTGGCCGCGAGGTGCCGGAACTCGTCGATCTCGACCGTGATCAGGGTGCCGCCGGTCTTGCTCAGGGCCCAGGCCTGCCAGATGCCCGAGTGGCCGGTGGAGGTCCCGATCTCGAGGGCCCGGGTGTAGCCCCGCTTGAGGATGAGGTCGTAGAGGAGCCGGCCGTCGGCCTCGGTGACGTTTTCCTGGCGCCACTGGTCCCTCTGCGCGGCCAGGAAGCCGCGGACGCGCGCGTCGAGATCTTTGGCCGGATCGGCGGCCGTCTGCCCGAAGGCGGCGAGGGACAGGGCCGTACCGAGGAGGATGAAGCCAGCGGTTCTTCTCATGGATGGCCGCCCAAAGGCACTATAGAGGAATCCCCGGGGCAATTCAACCGCTTCGGGCCGTCGGGAGGGTCGAGATCGTGACAAAAAAAAGGGGGGACACGTACCGAAGCGGCACATGTCCCCCCTGGGGTGCGGACGCTATTTCTTGACTTCGGGGGGCTTGGCCATGGCCTCCTTGATCTGCTTGACCAGGTTATCGTACTGCGCGGTGGTGAAGCCCTCGTACTTCGCGGCCATGGGCTTGGCCAGCTCCACGGCCTTCTCCGCGGCCTTGAGGGCCTCGGGGTACTGCTTGAGCTTGAACAGGACCTGGCCGAGGATGAAGTTGTTGTAGTAGTCGGGGGCCAGGTCGACCGACCGCCGGCCGGCCTCGGCCGCGCTCTCGAGGTTCTTTCCCTGCCGGCTCCAGAAGGCGGCGTAGCTCGTCAGGGCGTTCTCGTCGTCCCAGCCTTTCTTGGCGACGGCAGGCCCGTAGAAGGACATGGCCTTGTCGTCTTTCTTGAGCTTGACGTAGATGCCGGCGACCTGCGACAGGTAGTAGGAAGGGACATCCTTCCGGACGCCGAGGCCCGCGGCGCCGACGTCGGCGGCCTCCTCGGCGCTCTCGAGGTTCCGGCCCTGATCGATCCAAAAATTGGCGTAACCCGTCAGGGCGAAGATGGAGCTCGAGAGGTAATCGTCGATGAAGTCCTTGCCGTACTCCTCGTCGGCCTTGCCCGGGTCCTCCTTGAGCGCGTAGAGCTGGGCCAGGTTCTGCTGGACGTCGGGATTCTGCGGGTAACCGGTCATCTCCTGGAGCTTCAGGGCCAGCTCGATGCCCTTTTCAACGGGTTCCTTGTCCCGGACGATGCGCTCGACGTAGGCGCTCAGGGCGGTCTTGTCGTCGGGGTATTTGGCCGCGTACTCGCCGAAGAACTTGGCCGCTTCCTCCTTGGAGGCTTGGTAGCCGAAATAATAAGACAAGCTGCGGTAGGCGTTCTTGACGAAGGGGCTGGCCGGGTGCTTCCGGATGAAGGCCTGGAGAGGGCCCGGATCGGGCTTACGCCCCTGCGCGGAGTCCTGGCCCAGGGCATACTCGGCGGCCTCGACGTAGGGGACGGTGGCTTTGAGGTTCTCGTCGTAGAACGAGGCCGTCTTGCCCTGGAGGTCCATGGTCAGGACCTTTTCGTAGAGCTCCTTGGAGCGCTTCTCCATCTCCGGGGAATAGCGGCTGCCGGTCTTCCTGGCCAGCTTGAAGACGACTTCGACGTCCGTCGGGTTCTTGGCGTAGCCGTCGTTCAGGGACTGGTAGGTGTCGATGCCCGCGATCGAGCTCTTGACCTTCTCCAGGAACTTGTCCGCCGGCGGGCCGTAGCCGACGATCCAGTCGATCTCCTTGCCGGTCTTGTCGACGAAGAGCTCCGTTGGCGTGGCGTTGATCTTGAACCGTTCATAGACCGCATCGCCGTTCTTGTCGCCGCGGGTGGCCCGGTAGAGGATGACGTTGGTGTTGAGGAACTCGGCGTATTTGGGGTTGTTGTAGAACTGCTGAACCAGCAGTTTGCAGCCCCCTCAGCCACTCGAGTAGAAGTCGATGAGGATGAGCTTGTTCTGTTTCTGGGCCTGGGCCAGCGCCTCTTCGAACGGCCCCGTGAGGACCGTGGCCGTCTGCGCGGCGGCCAAGGAGGCGACGAGGAGGAGCCCGGCGATCGTCGCGAATTTCTTCATGTTGCCCTCCTGGAGAACCCGTCTCCGGACATCAGCATACAAAATGCGGCGGCGAAATGCAATCCGCCGCCCTCATCCCTGTCTACGCCCGGACCGGCGGAAAGGTTGCGCTAATAGCCAACCGCTCCCGGCCGGGACTTGCCTTTGAACACCCGGTAGGCGAAGACGGTGTAGCCGACGACGAGGGGCATGCCGACCAGGGCGATGACGAGCATGATCTTGAGCGCGAGCGGGCTCGACGACGCGTTGGCCACGGTCAGGCTCAGGGTGGGGTCCGTGGCCCGGACGAGGTTCGGGTAATGGATCGCTCCGATGACGCCCCAGAGGCCGACGAAAACGGCCGAAGAGAAAAAGAGCGCCCAGCCATCCCGGCCCTTTTTCAGGACGATGAGGAAGGCGACGCAGAACAGGCAGACGGCGTTCCCCATGAGCCAGGAGGGGGCCCGGTCGAGCATGTGGGGGAAAAGGACCAGGACGAGGAGGAAGGCCGCGAAGAGCGCGGCGAAGACCAGGCCGGCCAGGACCTTGGCCGCCCGTCTGGCCCGCTCGCGGATGGGCCCCTCGGTCTTGAGGGCCGCGTAGGCGCTGCCGTGAAGAAGGAAGACGCAGAGGCCGAGGACGCCGACGGCGAGGGGCCAGGGACGCAGCAGGGTGAAGAACGTCCCCGCGTACTCCCCGCGGGCGTCGAGCGGGACGCCGGCCACGACATTCCCCAGGGCGACGCCGAAAAGGAGCGCCGGCAGGAAGCTGGAGGCGACGAAGACCGCTTCCCAGAGGCCCTTCCGGGCCGTATCGTGGGCCCGGAACTCGAGCGAGACGGCCCGGAGGATGAGCGCGAAAAGAACGAGCATCAGGGCCAGGTAGAAGCCGCTGAAAACGGTGGCGTAGGCCGCGGGGAAGGCGGCGAACAGGGCCCCGCCGCCAGCCAGCAGCCAGACCTCGTTGCCGTCCCAGACCGGTCCGATGGCCCCGAGGAGGGACCGCTTCTCGTCCTCGGTCTTGGCCAGGAAGGGGAAGAGGACCCCGATGCCGAGGTCGAAACCGTCGAGGACCGAATAGCCGGCGAGGAGGACGCCGATGAGCAGGAACCAGGCGTTCTGCAGGAAGCTCGCGGTTTCCATCAGGCCGCTCCTTTTGGGGTTCCCGGCGCGGCGCCGTCGGGCCCGCTCCGGATCGTCCGCAGGACGACCTTGAGCCCGACGACGGCGATCAGGGCATAAATGAGCGTGAAGAGGACGAGGGAGAAGAGGATGTTGCCGGCGGGGACGACGGCCGAAGCCGCCTCCGAGGTCCTCAGCACTTTGTAGACGGCCCAGGGCTGGCGTCCGACCTCGGCCGCGATCCAGCCCAGCTCGTTGGCGACGTAGGGGAGAGGGACGGCCATGATGAGCAGCTTCAGGAAGCCGCGGCTCGAGAGGAGCTTATCCCTCGCCAGGAGCCACCAGCCCGCCGCGCCCAGGGCGATGAAGGCCAGTCCGAGGAGGATCATCAGGTGATAGCTGGCGAAGGGCAGGAGGACGGGCGGCCGGTCCTCCTTGGGGAACTCGTTCAAGCCGAGGACGCGGCCGTTCGGGTCGAAGTGGACGAGGACGCTCAGCATCCTGGGGACGCGGACGGCGAAGAGCGTCCGTTCGTTCTTCTCGTCCGGGATGCCGAAGACCGTGAAGGGCGCCCCGTCCGCCGTCTCCCAGAGCGCTTCGAAGGCGGCCATCTTCTCCGGTTGCGTGCGCGTCACCTGGACCGAGTGGGCGTGGCCCGACCCGAGCTGAAGGACGGCGGCGACGGCGAAGATGGCCAGGGCCGGCTTCATCAGCAGGGCGGCCTTGTCGGCTGACCGGCCCTTGAGGACGAGCCAGGCGGCGATGGCCAGGGCCACGAGCGCGCCGGTCATCCAGCCGCCGAGGATGGTGTGG
>JBFYNT010000064.1:0-10580 GCA_041304225.1 Candidatus Aminicenantota bacterium | reverse complement strand
TCAAGACGACCGTCCGCGTCCTGGCCGCGGCCGGCGTCGCCAAGCTCGTTTGAAGAACGGGGACGTTCGAATCAGGAGCTGACCATGGCTGAGACGCGACGGCTGTACTACGAGGACGCCTATCTCCTGGAATTCGAGGCCGCGATCGTGGAGCGGCGGGTGCATGAGGGCCGCCCGGCCGTGGTGCTCGACGCCACCGCGTTCTACCCGGAATCCGGCGGCCAGCCCCGGGACAAGGGGGCGCTCGGCGGGGTCGAGGTCCTCGAGGTCGTCGATCTCGACGGGGTCCTCCTCCACGTCCTGGCCTCCGAGCTCCCGGCGGCGACCGTACGCGGCCGGATCGACGGAGCGTTGCGGTCCGACCACCGGCAGCAGCATACGGGCCAGCACGTCCTGTCGCAGGCCTTCTGGGAGCTGCTCAAAGGCGAAACGCTGTCGTTCCACATGGGCCCCGAGATCTCGACCCTCGAGATCGGCCTGAAGAGCCTCGACGACGCCGCGTGCGACCGGGTCGAGGACCGGGCCAACGCCGTCGTCCGGGAGGACCGCGCGGTCAAGACCTACTTCGTGCCCGACGACAGGATCGGGGAGGTGCCGTTGCGCAAGCCGCCCAAGAAGCAGGGCCTCCTCCGCGTCGTCGAGGTCGACGGCTTCGACTATTCGGCCTGCGGCGGAACGCACGTCCGGCGGACCGGCGAGATCGGGCTCATCAAGCTCGGGGCGACCGAGAGGATCCGGGGCAACCTCCGCTTCGATTTCCTGTGCGGGGAGCGGGCCCTGCGCGATTATCGGGCCAAGGACCGGGCGGCCCGCCGTCTCGCGGCCTCGTTCTCCTGCGCGCCGGGCGACACGCCCGCCCAGGTCGAGAAGCTCGCGGCCGAGCACAGGGCCCTGAAGAAGCGGGCCCGCGGGCTCGGGGAGCGGCTGGCCGCGTTCGAATCCGAGGAGATCGTCCGCGCGGCCGGCGGGCGCGTCGTCGCCGCGGTCCTCGACGACCGGACCCCGGAGGAAGCCCGGGCCCTGGCCCTCGCCGTCGTCAAGCGGGGCGAGCTCGCCGTCGCCTACGGCGCGGCGGGCGAAGGTCAGGGGCACCTCATCCTGGCCCGCTCCGGGACCCTGAAAGCGGACCTGAGGCAGCTCGTCCCGGTCGTCGCGGCCGTCGTTCCCGTGAAGGGCGGCGGCGGGCCCTCGCTCGTCGAGCTGGTCATGGCCGGATCCGCGAGGCTCCGGGAGGCCGTCGACGCCGCTGCGGCCTGGCTGCGGGAGAACGCGTGAAGCGCATTCTCGTCGTCGGCAGCTCCAACACGGACATGATCGTCCGTGTGCCGCGCATCCCGCGTCCCGGGGAAACGATCCTCGGCGGGGCCTTCGCCATGGCGGCGGGAGGCAAGGGAGCCAACCAGGCCGTGGCCGCGGCCCGGGCCGGCGGCCGGGTGACGCTCGTCGCCCGCGTCGGCGACGACCTCTTTGGCCGGCAGGCCCGCGAGGGTTTCTTCCGGGACGGGATCGACGCGCGGTTCGTCCTGACGACACCCGGCGCGCCCTCGGGCATCGCCCTCATCACCGTGGACGAACGCGGCGAGAACAGCATCTCCGTCGCCTCGGGCGCCAACGCCAGGCTCTCCGTCGCCGATGTCGAGGCCGCGGGAGGCGCGTTCGACGCGGCCGACGTCGTCCTCCTCCAGCTCGAATCGCCGCTCGATGCCGTCGACGCCGCGGCCCGCGCGGCGAAAGGGAGGGGTATCCCGGTCATCCTCAACCCGGCGCCGGCGCGGGAGCTCGACGACGCGCTGCTCCGTCTCGTGAGCGTGCTGACGCCCAACGAATCCGAGGCGGAGATGCTGGCGGGGGTCCCCGTCAGGGACGCGGATGGGGCGCGCGAGGCGGCCCGCCGTCTCCGGGCCCGCGGTCCGGCGACGGTCGTCGTCACTCTCGGCGAACGGGGGGTTTACGCGCTGTCTGAAGGGTTCGAAGGGCCCGTCCCCGCATTCGCGGTCGAGGCCGTCGATGCCACGGCGGCCGGCGACGTCTTCAACGGCGCGTTGGCCGTGGCCCTCGCCGAGAAGCGCCCCCTCGCCGAAGCGCTCCGTTTCGCCCAGGCCGCCGCCGCCATTTCCGTCACTCGGCCCGGCGCCCAGCCCTCGGCCCCCACCAGAGCCGAGATCGGCGCTTTCCTGGCCGCGCGCCCTCCCTCGGCCGGGGGATAAGGCCCGCCCCCGAAGGCCGTCGACGGCCTAGGTTGTTCTCCTTGACGGACGCGCCGAGATGAACATCACCATCGACGTGTACAGGACGACGCCCAGCACGACCCATTTCATCACGGTCAAGGGCAGGGACTTGACCACGAAGGCGGCCAGGAACACGCCGAAGACCCCGGCCAGGGTCAGGGCCACGGCGGCCTTCGGGTCGTAGGCCTTTTCCTTGACGAACCGGGCGCTCCCCGCGGCCATCAGCATGGCCGTGGCCGTCATCATGATCGGGAAGGCCGTCTTCGGATGCATGCCGAGGGCGAAAATGGTGGCCATGCACGGGGCGTAGAAGCCGATGCCGATCGTCTGAAGGGCGCCGAAGGCGAAGCTCACGGTCACGGCCACGGCGAGCTTCCAGCCCGCGAGGCCGATCGCTTCCCCTCCGACAGGGAACCAGTCGAGCTGGCCGGCCAGGATGATCAGGGCGACCGCCAGGAGCCCGGCGCCCATGCCCAGCTGGATCTTCCTTCGGGACATCCGGGACACCACCCCGGCGCCGAGGACCGCCCCGGCCGGGGCCGCGAGGGACATGGCGGCCAGCGTCATCGGATCGACGGCGACGATGGACATGAAGAGGAACGCCTGCGTCACCGTGGGGATGGTGTTGCCGACGTTCATCGTGCCCGGGATGATCCGGTCGTCCACGAGCTTGAAGAACTTGAAGACGGCCGTCTGCAGGGCGAAGCTGCCGATGCCCAGGGCATCGAGCGTGTTGGTGACGAAGCCCGTTCCCAGGAGTCCGGACCAGGGGGCCGAGGAGAATCCCTTCCTGCTCCTCCAGGCGTCGGTCAGGTAATAGACGCCGAAGAGCGAGGTCAGGAGGCCGAGAGCGGTTTTCAGGATGATGACCATGGCCATCCATGGTAAACGATACCGGTCCCGGCGTCAAAGTCCGCGCCGGCCGCCCTACTCGTAGCGGAGGGCTTCGATCGGGTCCATGTGGGCGGCCTTCTGGGCCGGGAAGATGCCGAAGAAAAGGCCGATCGCGGCCGAGACCGAGAGGCCCAGGACGACCGACCAGGCGGAGACGGTCGCCGGAAGAGGCGTCGCGGCCTTGACGATCAGGGCGATGCCGAAGCCGACCAGGACGCCGAGCAGGCCGCCCGCCCCGGTCAGGAACATGGCCTCGATAAGGAACTGCTTCAGGATGTCGCCCGACCGGGCGCCGATGGCCTTGCGGATGCCGATCTCGCGGGTCCTCTCCTTGACCGAGACCAGCATGATGTTCATGACCCCGATGCCGCCCACGAGCAGGCCGATCGAGGAGATGACGATCATGACCAGGTAGGCCGCTCCGGTCAGCTGGTTGTAGAGGTCGATCATGGAGTCCTGGGTCATGACGGCGAAGTCGTCGGGCTTGCCGTAGGCGACCTTGCGCCGCTGGCGGAGGACGTTGCGGATCTGCTCGATCGTCTCGGTCAGGTCCTCGGACCGGCGCGGGACGGCGATGATCTCCAGCCCGTCCTTCTCGTAGGGGAAGTACTTCATCAGGGTGGTGATGGGCAGGCCGACGAAGTTGTCGCGGCTCTGGCCGAACATCTGGCCGCGCTTGGCGAGGACGCCGACGACCTGGAAGGCCTCGGGACCGACCCGGATCTCCTTGCCGAGGGGGTTCGTCATCGGGAAAAGGGCATCGGCCAGCTCGGAGCCGAGGACGCAGACCCGGGCGCTGCGCTCCACCTCGGCCTCGGTGACGAACCGGCCCAGCCGGGGCAGGTAGAGCGACATGACGGTGGGCCACTTCTCGTTCATGCCGATGATCATGGCGCTGTCGCTCTTGGCGCTCTGGTACTTGATCTCGTTCTGCGTGAACACGCTGACGTAGTTGCTGACGGCCACGGCCCGGACGAGCGGCGCGCCCTGCTCGATGGCCTGGGCGTCCTCCAAGGTCAGGTCCTTGCGGACCCGCTCTTCCTCCGACCGCCGGCCCATCTGGACGGCGTCGTACTTCTGGATGTGGATCATGTCCGAGCCGACCGACTGGAGCTCGGAGAGGAAGCTCTTGTTGAGCCCCTGGATGATCGAGACCATGCCGATGACGGTCATGACCCCGATGACGATGCCCAGGATGGTCAGGAAGGACCGCAGCTTGTGCGACCGCAGGGAGTCCACCGCCATGCGGAAGATCTCGCGGAAGATCTGGAGCCTCATAGCTCCGCCCGCAGGGCCTCGACCGGGTCGAGCTTGGCCGCCCGGTTGGCCGGATAGATGCCGAAGAACAGGCCGATGGACCAGGACATGACCATGGCCAGGACGATGGAAACCGGCTCGACGCTCGAGGGCATGGAGGTCGCCGCGGAGATGATCCGGGCCACCAGGAACCCGAGGACGATGCCGATGAACCCGCCCAGGCCGGAGATGACCACCGATTCGATGAGGAACTGGTAGAGGATGTCGCGCCGGCGGGCCCCGACGGCCATGCGAATGCCGATCTCCTTGCGCCGCTCGGACACGGAGACGAACATGATGTTCATGATGACGATACCGCCGACGATCAGGGCGATCGAGGAGACGGCGATCATGGCGAAGTAGATGCCCGAGGTGGCCGTCTTGTAGAACTGGATGAACGTCTCCGACGTGGCGAACGAGAAGTCGTCCGGGTCTTTATATGCTCTCTTCCGCCAGGACCGGAGGACGGTCCGGACCTCCTCCTGGGCCTGGGCCAACTGCTCCTGGGAGCCGGTGTGGATGTTGATGCTGATGGAGCGGCGCGACCCGTAGACCTTGTTGAACGTCGTGATGGGCAGGCGGATGTAGTTGTCCTGGCTGAAGCCCAGGATCTTGCCCTTGGCCTTGCCCACCCCGACGACCTGGAAGTTGCGGCTGCCGACCTTGAGCCAGCGGCCGATCGGGTCGAGGCCGCCGAAGACCTTCTCGGCGATGTCGGAGCCGATGACGCAGACGGGGCGCGAGTTCGTCTCGTCCGTGCTTTGCAGGTGGCGGCCGCTCGTGAGCTCGACGACCGAGCCGATCTCGTGGTCGATGTGCGTCACGCCGCGGACCTCGGTGTCCTTGAGGGACTGGCTGCCGTACTTGACCGTCTGGCTGGTCGAGGTGCTGGCCCCGACGAGCTCGCACGAGGGGCAGTTGGCCCGGATGAGGTCGCGCTCGACCAGGGTCAGGTCCTTGCGCTTGAGCTGTTCGCGGAAGTCCTTGAGGGACGTGCCCATCGAGAACTTCTGGACCGAAAAGTCGTTGGCGCCGTAGAAGGCCATCTTGGTGTAGACGTAGTTGTTGAGGCCCTGGATGACCGAGACGACGGCGATGATGGTCAGGACGCCGATGATGATGCCGAGCAGCGTCAGGAAGGTGCGGAGCTTGTTCGCGCGCAGAGAGACCACGGCCATCGTGAACGACTCTTTGAACTGCAGCTTGGCCATGGGTCTTCCTTCTATTCTACCCTATATATACGAATCACCTTAATTCAGGTTCAGTTTTTCAAGGAGGTCGAGGCGATCATCCCCGAACGGGTCCTGTCGGGTAGCGTCCCCGTCCGGCTTCGGCTCCACCCATCCCCCCGTGGGGAACCCCTTCCGCCTCCAGGCGGACGGGGACTGTCCCCCCGCCACCCGTTCTCGGGATGATCGCCTTGACCTCAAGAGGGCCGGCCTGAGGGCGAATTCGTGAAGCTCGGCAGCGGATCTGGTCATCCGTTTCGCTCCGGGTAGGCCCTCCTGACCGGACCCGCTCCAAGGGGACTCGTCCTGTATTAAAGGGCCTCGCCTTGACTTAAAGTAGACCGAGCCCGATAATCGGTCCGCATGTCGACCTCGATGAGGCTCAATAAATATCTGGCGCACGCCGGGGTCTGCTCCCGGCGCGAGGCCGACCGCTGGATCTCCGAGGGCCGGGTCAGCGTCAACGGCCAGGTGATCATGGAGCTCGGCGAGAAGGTCGATCCGGAGCGCGACAAGGTCCTCGTCAACGGCCGGCCCGTCCGGGCCGAGGCGGAGCGCCCGGTCTACGTCCTGCTCAACAAGCCCTCCGGCCGGATCGTCAGCGTCAAGGACCCGTTCGGGCGGCCGACGGTCATGGAGCTCCTGTCCCACGTGCCGGTCCGCGTCTACCCCGTCGGGCGGCTCGACCTCGACACGGAGGGCGCGCTGCTCCTGACGAACGATGGGGAGCTGGCCCTGCGCCTGGCCCATCCCCGCTACGGCGTCGCCAAGGTCTACGAGGTCCGGGTCGAGGGCGAGCCGGACGAGGCCGATCTCGACCGGGTCCGGAAGGGCATTTTCCTCGAAGGGCGCAAGACCGCCCCGGCCCGGGTCCAGGTGCTGCGCCGGGGCCACCGCCACGCGACACTGAAGGTGGAGATCCACGAAGGGCGGAAGCGGGAGATCCGCAAGCTGTTCGAGGCCGTCGGCTTCCCGGTCGCGGGCCTCGTCCGTATCGATTTCGCCGGTTTGACCCTCGAAGGGCTCAGGTCCGGCCATTGGCGCTATCTCCACACGGCCGAGATCCGGCGCCTGAAAAAGCTCGTCGGGCTGGTCGCTCCGCCCGAAGGCCGCTAGCTACTTCGATCCCTCCGGCGTCCCCTCGCCCTTGTCGCCGGCTGCCATGTAGGCCTTCAGGCCCTTGGCCAGCCGCTGCAGCTCCCGGTCGGCCAGGCCGTGGACCGTGCCCTCCGGGTATTCGCCGCCGGCGTCGGCGGCGCCGGCCTCGACGCCGGTCAGGATCTCGATGCCCTCGTCGATCGTCCGGACCGGGTAGACGTGGAACTTGCCCTCCCGGACCGCGTCGACGACGTCGGCCCGGAGCATCAGGTTCGGGACGTTCTGGTGGGGGATGACGACCCCCTGGGTGCCGGTCAGGCCCCGGGCCTTGCAGACCTCGAAGAAGCCCTCGATCTTCTCGTTGACGCCGCCGATCGGCTGGATCTCGCCCTTCTGGTTCAGCGATCCGGTCACGGCCAGGTCCTGGCGCAGGGGGAGCCCCGACAAGCTCGAGAGCAGGGCGTAGACCTCGGTCGAGGAGGCGCTGTCGCCGTCGACGCCGCCGTAGGACTGTTCGAAGGCCAGCGAGGCGGTCAGCGACATCGGCCGCCTGGTCGCGTATTTCCCGCGCAGGTAGCCGCCGAGGATGAGGACGCCCTTGTTGTGGGTCGGCCCGCTCAGATCGGCCTCGCGCTCGATGTTGATGACCCCGGCCCGGCCCATGGACGTCCGGGCCGTGATCCGGGCCGGCTTGCCGAACATGAACTGGCCCATGTCGTAGACGGACAGCCCGTTGACCTGGCCGACCACGGCGCCCTCGGTGTCGATGAGGATGGTGCCCTCCTCGATCATCTCCTGGATCTTGTCCTCGATCAGGCTGACCCGCTCGAACCGCTCGCGGATGGCCTTCTCGACGTCCTCGCGGCCGACCGCCGTCTTCTTTTTCCGCCCGGCCCAGTGGCTCGATTCCCGGACGACGTCGGCGATGACGTGGAAGCGGGTCGACAGCTTCTTCTGCCGGCCGGCGATGCGGGTCGCGTACTCGATGAGGGCCCCCAGACCGTCCCGGTCCAGCGGCAGCAGCCCGTCCTCGTCGCAGATCTTCCGGACGAAGCGGACGTAGTCGCCGACGGCCTTCTCGCCCTTGTCCATCTCCGAGTCGAACTCGGCCTTGATCTTGAAGATCTTCTTGAAGTCCTCGTCGGCGAAGTAGAGGTAGTTGTAGATGGAGGCGTCGCCGATCATGACCACCTTGACGTCGCTCTTGATCGGCTCGGGCTTGAGCCGGGCGCTCGAGAAGAGGTACATCTGGAGGTAGTTCTGGATCTCGAAGATCTGGTTGCGCAGGGTCCTCTTGAGGGTCGCCCAAACGCCCGGTTCTATCAGGGCGTCGAGGGCGTTGACGACCAGGTAGCCGCCGTTGGCCTTGAGGAAGGACCCGGCCTTGATCATGGTGAAGTCGGTCTGGCCCAGGCCGACCCGGGAGTAGGTGGTCTCGATGGAGCCGAACAGGTTGACGTAGTTCGGGTTGGTCTCCATGATCACGGGCGCGCCGTGCTGGTCCGCGTTGTCCACCAGCAGGTTGACCCGGTATTCGAGGAAATCCTCGGGCGGCTCCTTCTCCTCCTTGTCCTTCTCCTTCTTCTGGCTCTTGAAGGCGTCGATCATCTTGACCAGCGCCTTTTCGACCTCGTCGAGATAGGCGCCGATCTTGGGGAAGGCGAAGCGGGTCCGGAGGGCCTCGATGCCGTCCCGGATGACCGGGGCGATGGCCTCCTCGTCCCAGTCCCGGAGGAGGTTCCGGGTCTGCTCGTCGATCTCCTTGAGGCTCTCGAAGATGGCCTCGAGCTTGGCCGTCAGCTCCTCGTACTTGGCGCGCAGGGCGTCGAACGACTCCTTGGGGAACTTTTTTTCCTTGACCAGGCCGTCGAGCTTGGCGAAGGGGACGGGCTGGCCCTCGAGGACGGGGATGAGGTCGGGCCGGCTGAACATGCCCATCTGGACCTGGATGACCGAGAAGCCCTGTTCCCCGACCTCCTGCTCGAAGCGCTGCAGGAGGTCCCGCTGCCTCTTCTGCTGGCCTTCGACGATGGCGTCCCGCTTCTCCGTGTAGTAAGGGCTCTTGAGGAGGTGGGGGATCTCCGTCCGGAGCAGGTCGATCAGCCGGGCCATGGCCTCGCTGAACGCCTTGCCCTGGCCGGCCGGGAGCACGATGAGGACGGGCTCGTCCGGGTACTTGAAGTTGTTGACGTAGAGGATGTCGTCGGGCGTCCGGTCGCCCTTCTCCAGCCGCTCGAGCAGCTGTTTCACCGTCGTCGTACGGCCGGTGCCGACCATGCCGGTGATGAACACGTTGTAGCCGTTGCTCTTGATGTCCAAGCCCGTCTGGATGGCCCGCAGGGCCCGCTCCTGGCCGATGATCTCCTCGCAGGGCCGGGCTTCCGCGCTCGAGGCGACGGGGATGAAGTCGGGGCAGCAGGTCCAGCGCAGCTTGTCCGGGGGGAGCTCGGCGAATCCCGATCTCGTTCTCATGAGGCGGCCTCCTGGAGAAAACCTACCATAATTGCCGGCCCCGCTCAAGGCGCCGCGGCGTCCGGTTGTTGATGAATTGCGCCCGGACATCTGATAGAATAGGGCCTCTCCGGGTTGCCGGGACAATGCCACGAGACGGAGGGCGTGACGCCATGAAGATCCATCAAGGCAAGCTGCAGGCCAAGGGGTTCCGGATCGCGATCGTGGTCAGCCGCTTCAACAGCTTCATCTCCGAGCGCCTGCTCGAGGGGGCCCTGGAGGCCCTCCAGAAGACGGGGGCCCAGGAAGCCGACCTGACCGTCTACAAGGTCCCGGGCTCGTTCGAGATCCCCATCGTCGCCAAGAAGATCGCCAAGGCCAAGGCGGCCGACGGCATCCTCTGCGTCGGCGCCCTCATCCGGGGCGATACGCCGCACTTCGACTACCTCAGCGCCGAGGTGACCAAGGGGCTGGCCCAGATCGCCATGGAGGACGGCGTCCCCGTCTCCTTCGGCATCCTGACCGTCGACACGGTCGAGCAGGGCATCGAGAGAGCGGGGACCAAGGCCGGCAACAAGGGCTACGACGCGGCCTTCTCGCTCGTCGAGACGCTGAACATGCTCAAGGAGGCGGGCCTCCGCTGAGCGGACGACCGGTCAAGGCCATGGGAGAACGCCGCAGATCGAGGGAGTGCGCCCTGCAGATCCTGTTCCAGTTCGAGTTCAACTCGGGCGACCCGCGCGACCTCGTCAAGCTCTACTGGGAGCACCAGCGCGCCGCCAAGCCGGTCCGCGAGTACGGGACCTGGATCGTGGAGAAGATCCTCGACCACGCCGCGGAGATCGACGGGGCCATCCAGGCGGCCTCGAAGAACTGGCGGCTGGCCCGGATGGCCGTGGTCGACCGGAACATCCTGCGTATCGCCGTCGCCGAGCTGCTCTACGAGCCGGCGCTCGCGCCGGCCATCGTCATGAACGAGGCCATCGAGATCGCCAAGCGCTACAGCGGCGAGGAGTCGGCCGTGTTCGTCAACGGCGTCCTCGACGCCGTCGGCCGCGACCTGGCCGGGAAGCCCGGCGGGCCGGAGGGCAAGGGCCCGGCCGCCAAGGAAGGATAGCATGCCCCAGAAAGAGGAGCCCGCCGAGCTCGACCAGGACGTCGCCCGCCGGGAGAAGTACCGCCAGCTCGGCGAGGCGGGCGTCCCGCTCTTCCCCTACACCGCCGCCCGGACCCACGATGCCGCCGAGGTCGTCCGCTCGTTCGCGGGGCTCACGCCGGCGGAGCTCGAGGAGAAGAAGATCGCCGTCGTCGTCCCCGGCCGCCTCCTGTCCATCCGCAAGATGGGCCGGGCGACCTTCTTCCACGTCTCCGACGGCCGCGAGCG
>JBFYNT010000063.1:0-5076 GCA_041304225.1 Candidatus Aminicenantota bacterium | reverse complement strand
CCCTCAAGACCGGGTCGCGGACCAACGCCAACCCCACCGACGACGACAATGACGGCCGGGTCGACGAGGACGGTCCCGAGGACCTCAACGGCGACGGCTACATCACGGTGATGAGGGTGCCGACGGCCGGGGGCGAGTACGTGGCCGATCCCGAAGAGCCGCGCCTGATGAAGAGAGCCGATCCCAAGAAGGGTGAGACCGGGGCCTTCCGGCTCCTCGCGGAGGGGATCGACAACGACGGCGACGGCTTCGTCAACGAGGACCCGCCGGGCGGCGTCGACCTCGGCCGGAACTTCGCTCACGAATACCCCTACTACAAGCCCGGCGCCGGCCCGCACATGGTCAGCGAGGCCGAGAGCCGGGCCCTGATGGCCTGGATCGTGGCCCACCGCAACGTCGCGGCCATCCTGACCTTCGGGGAGAGCGACAACCTCATCGTCCCGCCGACGAGCGCCGGACGGCTCGGGCCTGCCCGCGAGCTCGACCTCGTTCGCCTCGCCGAGGCCGCGGCGGCGGGGGCCCGGTCGGCCGGTTTTGTCCAGACCGGCGGGGCCATGGGCTTCGGCCGCGGCGGGCGGATGATGATGGGCGAGTTCTCCATGGAGATGCTCATGGGCGGCGGGGCCGGCCGGCAACAGGCGGGCCGTCAGTCGCAGTCCGGCGAGTCCTCCCGGTTCATGATGCCCGACCGCAAGCCGGCGACCACGGTCGCGACGGCCGACTATGATTACTTCAAGGCCGTGAGCGACAAGTACGTCGAGCTGACCGGGATCCGCCAGCCGCTCTACGTCCGCGAGCCCCAGGGGGCCTTCTTCCAATACGGGTACTTCCAGTTCGGCGTCCCCTCCTTCTCGACCCCCGGCTTCGGCCTGACGACGGCCGAGGGCCCGGGACAGCGGCGCATGGGCATGGCCCCGCCCGGCGCGGGCGAGACGGGGCCGCCGGCCCAATCCGGGCGCCCGGCGTCCGGGACCGGCGGAGGAGGGGCGGTCACGACCATCGTCGCTTCGGGCGGGCCCGAGGGGATGATGTTGATGCAGATGGGACCTGGCGGGGGCCAGGGCGCCTTCGGGCAGCCCCCGGCCGGGGCCGCGGCGTCCGCCGCGACGCCCGGCATCGACCGGCAGGTCCTCAAGTGGCTGGACGCCGAGAAGATCGACGGCTTCGTCAAGTGGGCGAAGGTCAAACACCCCGAGCTCGGCGAGGTCGAGATCGGCGGCTTCAAGCCCTACGCTTATACCAATCCCCCAGCGGCCAAGCTGGCCGGTCTCGGAGCCTCCCACGCCAAGTTCGCCCTGCACCTCCTGTCGCTCTTCCCGCGGGTGAAGGTGGCCTCGTTCGAGGCGGTCGCCCTCGGCGGCGGGCTCTTCCGGCTCAAGGCCGAGGTCGAGAACGCCGGCTTCTGGCCGACCTCTCTGGCCCAGGGCCTGACGGCCCGGTCGGTCAAGCCCACCCTGGTCCAGCTCGGCGTCGAGCCGGGCGATGTGCTCTCCGGCAGCGCCAAGACGAACTTCCTGCAGGTCCTGGCCGGCTCAGGCGGCCGGGCCAAATACGAGTGGCTCATCAAGGGCCAGGCCGGCGACGTCGTGGAGCTCCTGGCGCAGTCGGAGAAGGGCGGGTCGGCCACGGCCCGGGTCACCCTGAAGTGAGAGGAGGACGACCATGAGAATCCGCAAGATCCTGTTCCTCAGCCTGGCCTGCGCGGCGATCCTGGCCCTCGCGCCGCCGGCCCCGGCCCAGAAGGCCTCCGATCCCGCTTTCAAGGTCAAGCTCGACTTCAACCGCTGGCACGATGTCGACGAGCTCTACGCCGACATGAAGCGCCTCCGGGACGCCTTCCCCAAATTCCTCAAGCTCGAGTCGATCGGCAAGAGCCACGACGGACGCGACCTCATGCTCATGACGGTCAACAACCCGGCCACGGGGCCCGAAGCGGGCAAGGCCGGCATGTACATCGAGGCCAACATCCACGGCAACGAGATCCAGGGCGGCGAGGTCTGTCTCTACACGATCTGGTACCTCATGGAGAACTACGGCCGTCTGGCCGACGTCACCCGCCTGGTCGACGAGCGGGTCTTCTACATCATCCCGACGGTCAATCCCGACGGGCGGCAGTACTTCATGGAGAGCCCCGGCGGGAACGCCCGGTCGGGCCACGTGCCGGTCGACGACGACAACGACGGCCTCTTCGACGAGGACGGGCCGGAGGACGTCAACGGCAACGGCATCGTCGAACAGATCCGCAAGTATGTGCCCGGGCAGGGCAACTTCCGGATCAGCCGGACGAACCCGGACACCCTCGAGGCCGTGCCTTACGGGGAGACGGGCGACTGGATCCCGCTCGGCCAGGAAGGCGTCGACAACGACGGCGACGGCCTGGTCAACGAGGACGGGCCGGGCAGCTACGACCCCAACCGGAACTGGCCGAGCGACTGGCAGCCGGGTTACGTCCAGAACGGGGCCATGGACTATCCCTTCCAGATCCCCGAAGCCAAGGCGGTCGGCGATTTTCTGAAGGCCCACCCGAACATCGCCGGCGTCCAGTCCTACCACAACAGCGGCGGCATGATCCTCCGGGGTCCGGGCGCCGAAGCCGTCGGTGAGTACCCGATGACGGACGTCCGCTTCTACGACGAGCTCGGCCGCAACGGCGAGCGCATCCTGCCCTTCTACCGCTACATCGTCCTTTGGAGCGGGCTCTACACGGTGCACGGCGGCTTCATCGACTACACCAACGACGGGCTGGGCATCCCCTCGTTCTCCAACGAGCTCTGGAGCAACGACCAATACTTCACCAGCCCGGCGCTCAAGGAGCAGCAGGCGGATCCGGCGAGCCCCATCGCCCCGGCCCAATCCCGCTACTATTTCGACCGCAAGCTCGAGTTCGGCGACCAGTTCGTCGAGTGGAAGCCCTACGATCACCCGCGGTTCGGCCGGGTCGAGATGGGCGGCGTCTGGAAGAAGTTCCAGGGCCGGGTGCCGCCGCGGTTCATGAACGAGGAGCTCTGCCACCGGAACATGGCCTTCTCCCTCTACCAGGCCGACGAGATGCCGCTCGTCCGCCTGGGCGCGACGGAGGTCGAAAAGATCGGCGGGGACGTCTACCGTGTGTTCGTCGACATCGCCAATCCCAAGGTCACCCCGACGATCATGGCCCGGGCCGCCCAGAACGGGACGGTCCGGCCCGACCTCGTCCTCGTCGACGGCAAAAGCGTCGAGATCATCGCGGCGAGTTTCATCGACAACAAGGCCGTCTACAAGGCCAATCCCTCGGTGACGCCGCTCGTCGACCAGAAGGACCTCAGGCGGATCATCGTCCGCAACGGGCACCCCGGCCAGACGACCCGGACGGCGGTCCTGATCGTCAAGGGCTCCGGCGCCGTGAAAGTGACCTACGACAGCGTCAAAGGCGGATCCGCGAGCGCGACGGTCACGCTGAAGTAGAGGCCTGTCGGTCGGACAGGATGTTTAGCTCCGAACGGGTCCTGTCCGGGTGGCCTACCCGGAGCGATGCGGAGGACCAGATGCGCCGCGGAGCGTCCCGGAGCGGCGCGTCTGGGAAACATCTTAAGAAAGCCGCCCCCTGCTCCCCTGGTCTCAGAACAGCCCCGTGACCTTGCCCGTCACGGGGTCGATGTCGACGTCGAAGTAGACCGGCCGGGTCGGCAGGCCGGGCATGGTCCTCATGTCGCCGCAGAGCGGATAGAGGAAGCCCGCGCCCGCGCTGGCCCGGACGTCGCGCACCGGCAGCGTGAAATTGCGCGGCACCCCCTTCAGGTTCGGATCGTGGCTCAGGCTGAGGTGCGTCTTGGCCATGCAGATGGGCAGCTTGTCGAAGCCCAGGCGGGTGTAGAGCGCGATCTTGGCCTCGGCCTCGGGCGCGTACTCGACGCCGTCGGCGCCGTAGATCTCCCTGGCGATCGTCTCGATCTTCCTCTTGATGTCCCACTCGAGCGGGTAGAGGAAGCGGAAATCCGAGGGCTTGGCGCAGGCGGCCATGACCGCCTCGGCCAGGGCCACGGCCCCGGCGCCCCCGTCGGCCCAGTGGGTCGAGGCCACGGCGTCTTCGGCCCCGACGGCGATGGCGGCCTTGCGGATGAGGTCGATCTCGGCGTCGGTGTCCGAGGTGAAGCGGTTGACGGCCACGACGACGGGCACGCCGAAGAGCTTGGCGTTGCGGATGTGCGCGGTCAGGTTGGCCAAGCCCTTGGCCAGGAGGTCGAGGTTCTCGTCGGTGTACTCGGGGGCCAGGGGCTTGCCGGCGACGACCTTGGGACCGCCGCCGTGCATCTTGAGGGCCCGGACGGTGGCCACCAGGACCACGCAGCTCGGCGCGAGGCCGCTGGCCCGGCACTTGATGTTCATGAACTTTTCCATGCCGCAATCGGCCCCGAAACCGGACTCCGTGATGACGTAACCGCCCTCGCCGACGAGCCGGAGGGCGATCTGGTCGGCGATGATCGACGAGTTGCCGTGGGCGATGTTGGCGAAGGGGCCGGCATGGACGATGGCCGGGGTGTTCTCGACCGTCTGCATGAGGTTGGGCATGATGGCGTCCTTCATCAGGACGGTCAGGGCGCCGGCGACGCCGAGGTCCTCGGCCGTCACGGGCTCGCCGGCCTTACTGGTGCCGATGACGATCCGGCCCAGCCGCTCGCGCATGTCGGCCAAGCCCGTGGTCAGGGCCAGGATGGCCATGATCTCCGAGGCCACCGTGATGTCGAAGCCGGTCTCGCGGACCATGCCCTTCTCCTCGGGGCCGAGTCCGACCTTGACGACGCGGAGGAAGCGGTCGCTGATGTCGATGACCCGGTTCCAGGTGATCGAGGCCGGATCGATATCCAGGCGGAACATCCGCCGCTTCTCCTCGGGGGTCAGGTCGGCGGGGTTGGTCTTGTCGATGCCGAGCTTTTTGAGCCGGCGGAGCATGATCGGGGAGAAGCGGCGCTCGCCCTTCTTGTTGGCCGGGCAGAAGGCGTTGAAGAGCTTCTCGTCGTCCTGGCTCGACTCGTGGAGGATGCGGACGTCGATGGCCGCGGCCAGGAGGTTGTGCGAGGCCGTGATGGCGTGGATGTC
>JBFYNT010000062.1:0-4336 GCA_041304225.1 Candidatus Aminicenantota bacterium | reverse complement strand
CGGGTCGTCCTCAGAGACGCCCCGGCGGCCGGTCGACGGGCCCCCGGCGGCCAGACTGCTCAGGTGGACGAACCGCAGCGGCCCCGTCTGGCTCTCGAGGGCCCGGAGCAGATTTGCCGTGCCGTCGCGGTTTACAGTATAATAATCGTCCGGTTTGTGCGTTTTGGTCAGTCCGGCCAGATGGTAGACGCAGGAGAGGCCGGAGGGAAGGGCGGGAACGCCGCGGAGGTCCCCGGCGACCGGCCGGACGCCCTCCAGTCCCTCGAGCCAGCGGAGCCGCGAAGGATCGCGGACCAGGGCGTAGACCTCGGTCCCGCCCGCCTCGACGAGCTTCTCGACGAGGTGGCTGCCGAGGAAGCCCGTTCCTCCGGTGACGAGGATTTTCATGCCCGGGATTGTATGAGATTCGGCGGCCAGGGTCAATGAGGCCCCGGCGACGAGCTCCCGGAGCCAAAGGAGACGAGCGTGGATATCTTCGACAAGTGCCGGGCCTTCACCCGGGCCGACGAGCTCAAAGCCGCCGACCTCTATCCCTACTTCACGCCCATCCAGGAGGCGGTCGGGAACCGCATCAAGGTCGGCGGCCGGCCGATGATCATGGTCGGCTCCAACAACTACCTCGGGCTGGCCCACCATCCGCTGGCCAAGGCGGCCGCCCGCGAGGCCGTCGAGCGCTACGGCGTCGGCACTTGCGGCTCGCGCTTCCTGACGGGCACCCTCGATCTCCACGAGGAGCTCGAGACGCGGCTGGCCCGGTTCATGCGCCGCGAGGCCGCCCTGACCTTCAGCACCGGCTACCAGACCAACCTCGGCATCGTCTCGACGATCGCCGGCAAGGGCGACCACATCGTCATCGACCGCGTGGACCACGCCAGCATCATCGACGCCTGCCGGCTGTCGTTCGCCACCGTCCACAAGTACAAGCACAACAACATGAAGGACCTGGAGCGGATCCTGGCCTCCCTCGGCCCCGAGGGCGGAAAGCTCATCATCGTCGACGGCGTCTTCAGCATGGAGGGCGACATCGTCGACCTGCCCGGCATCGTCCCCCTGGCCCGCAAGTTCGGGGCCCGCCTGGTCGTCGACGACGCCCACGGCATCGGCGTCCTCGGCGAGAACGGCCGCGGCACCGCGGAGCACTTCGGCCTCGAGGCCGAGGTCGACCTGATCATGGGCACCTTCAGCAAGACCTTCGCCTCGATCGGCGGGGTCGTGGTCGGCGCGGCGCCGATCGTCTCCTACATCAAGCACCACGCCCGGTCGCTCATCTTCAGCGCCGCGGCGACGCCCGCCTCGGTCGCCTCGGTGCTGGCCATCCTGGACATGCTGGAGACCCAGCCGGAGCTGCGGCTTCGCCTGCGGGCCGTGACCGAGAGGATGCGGACGAGCTTCCAGGCCATGGGCTACGACACGGGCCACTCGCAGACGCCCATCATCCCCATCTTCGTCCGCGACGACGAGAGGTGCTTCATGCTCTGGCGGATGCTGCGGGAGGAGGGCATCTTCACGACCCCGGTCGTCTACCCGGCCGTCCCGCACGGCCAAGCCCTCATCCGGACGAGCTACGGGGCCGGGCACACCGACGAGGAGCTCGACGCGGTCCTGGCCGCCTTCGAGAAATGCGGCCAGGCCGTCGGCCTCATCTGATCCCGGGGACGCCATCATGAGCCCATTCACGCGCCGGATCGCCTTCGCCGCCCTGGCCCTTCTCGCGACCGCGGCCGCGGCCGAGGCGGTCACGATCACCATGCCCCTGGCCCAGGTCAAGCCCGGGATGAAGGGCCGCGGCAAGAGCGTCTTCCAGGGCCGGACGATCGAGGAGTTCGAGGCCGAGATCCTGGGCGTCCTCGTGAACAACGCGCCCAAGCGGAGCATCATCCTGGCCCGGCTCAAGGGCCGCGGCCTCGAATCGACCGGCATCATCCAGGGCATGAGCGGCAGCCCTGTCTACATCGACGGCAAGCTCATCGGCGCCGTCGCCTACGGCTTCAGCTTCTCCAAAGAGCCCATCGCCGGGATCACGCCGATCGAGGAGATGTTGGCCGTCGACCGGGCGCCCCTCGAGCCCCGGACCGGCGCCGTGACCGCGCCGCCCCTTCGCGACGGGCTCGGCCAGGAGGAGCTCTCCGGCGCGTTCCGGAGCGCCCTCGCGGCCAGGCCCTCCGGCGAACCCGTGGGCGCGGGACTCTCGCCGCTCACGATGCCCCTCGTCGTCAGCGGCTTTTCGGCCGGCGCCTTCGAAACGGCCCGGGCTTTTTTCGCCCCCCTCGGCTTCCGGGCCGTCCGGGCCGGAACGGGAGGACAGATCCCGATCGGGACCGCGCCCTCCGGGCCGTCGATCCGGGAGGGCGACGCCGTCGGCATCCAGCTCGTCGGCGGCGATCTCGATATCTCCGCCGTCGGCACGGCGACCTACGTCGACGGCCGGAAGGTCCTGGCCTTCGGCCATCCGCTCTACAACCTCGGCGCGATCGAGTACGGCCTGACCCAGGCCGACGTCATCGCCGTCATGCCCAGCCTCGAGAGCTCCTTCAAGCTGGCCTCGGCCGGCCCGGTCATCGGCCGGTTCACCCAGGACCGGACGGCGGGGGCCTTCGGCGAGGTCGGGGTCCTGCCCAAGTCCATCCCCCTCAACATCAGCCTCCAGATCGGCCCCGGCGTCCGCAAGGACTTCAAGCTCAAGCTCGTCGCCGACCGCTTCCTGACGCCGGCCCTGGTCAACCTGGCCGTGTCCGGCCTCGTCACGGGCGAGGAGAGGAGCCTCGGCGACATCTCCCTCGAGTTCGACGCCGACATCTTCCTCGACAAGGGCGGGCTCAGCGTCCACCTCGAGGACCTTTTTTCCGGCAGCTACGACAATCCGCCGGTCAGCCTGTCGGGCCTGCTGGCCGCCGTCGTCCACTACCTGATGAACAACGAGTTCAAGGACGTCGGCATCTTCCGCATCGACCTCAACGTGCGGGCCGTCGAAGAGACCCGGACGGCGACGCTCGAGAGGGTCCTGCTCGACAAGTACGAGGTCTCGCCGGGCGAGCCCATCAAGCTCCAGGCCTTCTTCCGGACGCAGAAAGAGGAGAGCCTGATGCAGGAAGTGACGGTCCTCGCTCCGGCCCTGCCGGCCGGGTCCGAATTCCAGCTCTTCGTCGGCGACGCCGCGTCGATGCAGCAGATCGAGCGGGCCCAGTACCGGGTCCAGGGGTTCGTGCCGCGGAGCCTCGATCAGCTCGTCCGGCTACTCAGCAACCTCCGCAAGAACAACCGCATCTACTTCCGGCTCATGGCCGCCAAGCCCGGCCTGTTCCTGAAGGGCGAGGAGCTTCCCAACCTGCCGCCGACGCTCAAGTCGATGTTCGCGTCGCCGCGGTCCTCGGCCGCCGGCCCGACCGAGATCACCCGCTCGACCCTGGCCGAATACCAGATGCCGATCGCCTACGCCTTCAAGGGCGGAGCGACCATCCCCCTCCGGATCCGCAAATAGCAGGAGTTCCCGCCATGCGCAAGATCATTCCGCTCGCCGTCGCCGGGCTCGTCGTCCTGGCCGCCACGCTCGGGGCCGTCGTGCCCCAGAAGTGGGAGCTCCGGACCCGTGAGGATTTCCTGAGGGGCAAGTTCGACGGCGTCTCCGTCTCCTACGACGGGACGCTGGCCCTGGCCCCGAAAGAGGAGAGGATCGCCGCGCCCCAGGAGGAGTTCTACCTGTCGGTCCTGCCGGCGGCCGACGGGACCGTCTTCCTCGGCACGGGACACGGCGGCAAGGTCTACCGCATCGGCAAGGACGGCAAGGCCGAGCTCTGGTTCCAGGCCGCCGAGATGGACGTCACCAGCCTGGTCCAGGACCGCAAGGGCGTCCTCTACGCCTCGACCTCGCCGAACGGCCGCGTCTACAAGATCACGGACAAGGGCAAGGGCGAGCCGTTCTTCGACCCGGCCGAGAAATATGTCTGGGACCTGCTGTTCATGGATTCGGGCGAGCTCTGGGCCGCGGTCGGGGAGAACGGCGGCGTCTACCGCATCTCGCCGCTCGGCGAGGGCCGGATGTTCTTCAAGGCCGCGGAGAACCACATCCTCTGCCTCGAACGGACGGCCCGCGGCGACGTCGTCGCCGGCAGCGGCGGCAACGGGCTCGTCTACCGGATCGGCGCGGACGGCCGGGCCTCGGTCCTCTTCGAGACCCCTTATGAAGAGGTCCGCAGCTTGGCCCTCGACCGCGAGGGCCAGATCTACGCCGCCGCGTCGGGCACGCCGACGCGGACCCGCAAGGACGAGCGTGACGAAGAGCCGGTCCGCCTCGACGCCGAGGTCGCGATCACCGTCAGCGCCTCGGGCGGCGCGGGCC
>JBFYNT010000061.1:0-4741 GCA_041304225.1 Candidatus Aminicenantota bacterium | reverse complement strand
CCCCGGCCCGGACCGTGGCCAGGTTGCGGCGCTCGGGCTTGCGGGCGGCGGCTTCATAGAGATAGACCGGGATGCCGAGCTCCGCGGCGACCCGGGCCCCGAGAGCGGCGGCCAGCCCGACGCAGTCCTCCATGGTCACCCCGGAGACGGGCACGAACGGGCAGACGTCGGTCGCCCCGAGGCGGCTGTGGGCGCCCTTGTGGCCGCGCATGTCGATGACCTCGGCGGCCCTGGCGATGGCCCGAAAAGCGGCTTCCGCGACGGCCTCGGGCGGGCCGATGAAGGTCACGACGGTCCGGTTCGTCGAGGCCCCCGGATCGACATCGAGGAGCTTGACGCCGGCGACGGCCTCGATCTCCCGGGTGATGGATTTGACCTTCTCGATGTCGCGGCCCTCGCTGAAGTTGGGGACGCATTCGACGAGCTTCATGATCCGGCTCCTTTGCTGGCGGTGTACTTGAGCGTGCCGCTGGCATCGTAGACTTCGACGGCGGCGAAGGCGCTGAGGTAAAGGGCCAGCCACTCGGGCCGGCCGACGATGACGACGAGGGGCCTGCGGGCGAGGTACTTCCGGGCCGTCTCCCAGACCCGCTCCCCGTCGACCCTCTGGAACCTCTCCGGCCCCCTGTCCCACTGGCCGTCGTCGAGGGACAGGGCGACATAGCGGGCCAGCCATTCGGCGAATCCGCTGGTCGTTTCGAAGCGCAAGGGCAGGTTGCCGATGAGGAAGGACTTGGCCTCCTCGATCTCGGACGGGGAGGCCGGCGCCGCGGCCATGGATCCGATCTCGCGGAGGATCTCCTGGACCGCCGGGGCGATCGACTCGGGCCGGACCAGGGCCCGGGCCCAGTAGACCCCGCACGAGCGGAAGAACTCGGTCTCGCTGAAGGCGTAATACGCGTATCCCCGGGACTCCCGCAGGTTCATGAACAGCCGGCTCCGCGTCGTGCCTCCGAGGATCTGCTTGAGGACCAGGAACGGGTAGAACTCCGGGTCGAAGGAGTTCATAATGACGTTGCCGGCGAAGATCGTGGCCTCGGCCACGTCCGGCGCTTCGACGAAACAGATCCTCTCCCCGCCGTTCCCGGCGGGAGGGGCGACCGCCGGCCGGTCGGGGGCCGCGCCGGACCAAGCTCCGAAGTGGCCTTCCAGCCTCTGCCTCACCATGTCCGCGTCGACCCGGCCCGATACGATTACGGCGGCGTTGCCCGGCCGGTAGAAGCGATCGTAGAAGGCCGTGACGTCCCGGGTCGTGATGAACTTGATGACCTCTTCGGAATAGGTGGCCGTCGCGTAGGGATGCCCGGCGAAGAGCAGGCGCAGCAGCTGGCCCCAAGCCAGGACCTCGGGATCCCTCTTTCTCCCGAAGAGCTCCCAATAGAGGTTCCGGCGGACCGCCCCGAGCTCGCGCTCCGTGAACGAAGCTTCCAGGGCGATGAGCCTCAGGAGGTAATACGCCCGATCCAGGTGGTCCCCCAGGACATGGAGGGTCAGGACGGTGTAATCCATGAGCACCGTCACGGAGAGTTCGGCGCCGATCGACTCGATGCTGCTCTCGATGTATTCGGCGGAGAGCATCTTCGTTCCCTTGCCGATCAGGCGGGCCGTCGCGGCGGCCACGCCGGGCCGGCCGGCGGGCGAGTCGGCTTCGCCGGCCCGGATGACGAGCTGGAGGGTGACCAGCGGAGCGTCGGGCCGGACGGCGACGGCCACGGTCAATCCGTTGGGCAGGACCGATCGCTCGACGGCCGGGAGCTTGAGCTCGAGCGGCCGGGGATCGGGCAAGGGAGGCGTCCGCCGGAATCGCTCCTGGCCGGCGGCCGGCGTCGGGTCCCAGAGCGCCAGCAGGACGGCGGCGGAGACGGCCGCGACGGCCAAGCCGGGACGGGCCGAGAGCGTACCTCTTCGTCTCATCGGCTCTGGAGCTCCAAGACGACCCGGTTCTGGGGGATGAAATACTTGCTCACGAAGGCCTGGACGGAGGACGGCCCGACCGAGAGATACCGGTCCAGCTCGCCGCCGAGCTCTTCGAGAGGGACCCCGGCGAAGACGGCGTCGACAAGAAAGAGGGCCTTGCCCAGGTTGGTCGCCAGCCGGTCGAGGTAATCCCTCTCGAACCGGCGTTTGGCCTGGTTGATCTCGTCGAGGGAAACGTCGTTGGTTTTCAGCTTGTCGATCTCCGAGAGGATGGCTCTCTGGGACCGCTCGACCATAACGTTGTTGTTGTTGAGGCAGAAAAATTTCAGGGCGGCGATGCTGAGCCGGGCGTCCACGGAGGCGCTGAAATAGCGCGCGGTCAGGTCTTTCTTGAGAAGACGGTTCCTCAATCGGGAGGTCTCGCCCTCGGCCAAGAGATACTCCAGGATACGGAGCGGGTAGATCTCCCGGGGCTGGAAGGGGAAGAACCGGATCCCCATGTGGAAGCCGGCCCCGTCTTTTTCGATCCTGACCGTACGAACGAAGGCGTCGCTAGGCCGGATGAAGCTCGGAGGCGGCGGCGCGGGCGCGTCGGCCCCGGGCGGGATGGAATCGAAATACCGGGCCACGAGCTCCCGCGTCCGGGCCACGTCGATGTCTCCGACGATCGCGAGGACGGCGTTGTTGGGGACGTAGTAGGCCCGATGGAAGGCCAGGATCTCGGGCCCGGAGATCTTCTTCATCTCGTCGCCCGTGCCGATGAGGGGGCGGCCGTAGAGCTCGTCGGGGAAGAGAAGGGAGTCGAACACGGCGAAGGTCCCGAAGAAGGGATCGGAGTCCAGCCTGTTCCGGTGGGCCTCGATCAGGTCGGTCCGTGTCCTCTCCACCGCCGCCGGCGTCAGGCCCAGGGACTTCATCCGGTCCGACTCGAGCCACAGAGCCAGGGCCAGGTAGTTCGATGGCAGGGACTCGTAGAACAGGGCTTTGTCCACGGTCGTGGTCGCGTTGAGCTCGCCGCCCACCTTCTGGACGAAGCCGACGTGCTGGAGGGGGGGGACGTTCTCAGAGCCCTGGAACATCAGGTTTTCCAGGAGGTAGGCGAGGCCTTCCTGGCCCGGCCTCTCGCGGAGGGTGCCGGCGCCGTAAGCCACGGCCACGGTCACCAGGGGAAGCCGGGCGTCCTCGGCCAGGATGACGCGCAGCCCGTTGCGCAGCCGGTATTCCTGGAAGGGGAAAAGCGGGCGTGAAGGGGCCGGGCCCTGGGCCCGGGACGGAGAGGCCAGAGTGGCGGAGAGCGTCAGAGCGAGGAGGAGGAAGGCCGCTTTCTTCATGCCTGGCGTAGAGTCCTACTAACTGGACAATAGCACAAAGCCGCCCGGTTGAAAACCCTCCTGGAATGTGCTATTTTGAGCCGGATTCACGGATCCGGACGACCGGAAGGGAGACGACAATGGACCACGACATCAAAGACCCCGGCCTGGCCGCCAAAGGGCGTCAGCGGATGGAATGGGCGGCCCGATCCATGCCCGTGCTGGACCGGATCAAGAAGACCTTCGCCAAGAGCAAGCCCCTCGCCGGAGTGCGCATCTCGGCCTGCCTCCACGTCACCTCGGAGACGGCCAACCTGATGGAAGCCCTCAAGCTCGGCGGCGCCGTGGTTCGCCTCTGTGCCTCGAACCCCCTCAGCACCCAGGACGACATCACCGCGACCCTGGTCAAGCACCACGGCATCCCGGTCTTCGCCATCAAGGGCGAAGACCACAAGACCTACTACCGGCACATCCTCCAGGCCCTCGCCCACGGCCCGATGATCACCATGGACGACGGCGCGGACCTGGTTTCGGTCACCCATTCGAAGCGCAAGGACCTGCTGCCCGGCATCCTGGCCGGGACCGAGGAGACGACGACCGGGGTCATCCGGCTGAGGAGCATGGCCAAGGACGGCGTCCTGCGCTATCCCATCGTCGCCGTCAACGACGCCCAGACCAAGCACCTCTTCGACAATCGATACGGCACGGGCCAAAGCACCCTCGACGGCATCCTCCGGGCCACCAATGTGCTCCTGGCCGGCCTCAAGTTCGTCGTGGCCGGCTACGGTATGTGCGGCAAGGGAGTCGCCATGAGGGCCCGGGGCGCCGGGGCCCACGTCGTCGTCACCGAGATCGATCCCATCCGGGCCATCGAGGCGGTCATGGACGGTTTCGAGGTCCTGCCCATGGCCCAGGCCGCTCCGCTCGGTGACGTCTTCCTGACCGTCACCGGGAACAAAGCTGTCGTCCGCAAGGAGCACTTCCTGCGCATGAAGGACGGGGCCATCGTCGCCAACGCCGGGCACTTCAACGTCGAGATCGATATCCCGGCCCTCGCCTCCCTTTCCAAGGGGAAACGCCGGGTCCGGGACTTCGTCGACGAGTACACGCTCCGCGGCGGAAAGCGGATCAACCTGCTAGGGGAGGGGCGGCTCATCAACCTGGCCGCGGCCGAAGGTCACCCGGCCATGGTCATGGACATGAGCTTCGCCAACCAGGCCTTGAGCGCGCGCTGGCTGCTCGGCAAAGCGAAAGGACTGCCCAAGGACGTCTTTCCGGTCCCGACGGCGATCGACGAGGAGATCGCCCGGCTGAAGCTGGCCTCGATGGGCGCCCCCATCGACACCTTGACGCCCGCCCAGAGGGCCTACCTCGCCGGCTGGCAGGAAGGCACTTGACCGGGCACTCTCCCGCCGCCGGGCCTAGCGCTGCTCTCCGATCAACCTCAAGTACCGGCTGATCGCGTCCCGCATCTCCGGGTCCGTCACCTTGGCCTGGATCTTCAGGAACACTTC
>JBFYNT010000060.1:0-7716 GCA_041304225.1 Candidatus Aminicenantota bacterium | reverse complement strand
CAGGAGGGACTTGTCAAAGGTGATGTGGAACTTGCCCTGCTCGGTCTTCTCGGCCGCTTCGGCCCGGGTCGCCTTGCGGCCCACGTTCATGTCGAAATCGGTGTAGATCTCGCCCTGTTCGGTCTTCATCTTCAGGCTGGCCTTGACGTCGGCCGGCAGGGTGACGTCGATGTCGCCGTGCATGGTGCTGAACGACAGGGGCTTGTCGGCGGAGATCCGGGTCAGCACGGCCTCGATGTCGCCGTTGACCGTGTGGACGAGGGTGTTGCCGGAGACGTTCTTCAGGGTCACGGGGCCGTTGATGTTGTTGATGTCGATCTCGCCGCTGACCCCCTCGACGACGATCGTCCCGTCCATGGAGGTGCGGACCTCGAGCGAGGACGAGACCGGGACCTGGATGACGATGTCGGTGGCCGCCTTCCAGGACTGGGCGCTGACCTGGACCACGTTGTCCTCCTCCTCGATCTCGAGGCCGGAGGTCGTCCCGCCGAGCTGCTTCATGCCGGCGGTCTTCTTGGCCTTCTCTTCGCGCCGCTTCTTGTCGTCCTGGAAGTACTCGTCATAGATCGCCGTGGCCTTGGCGTATTGGCCGGTGACCTTCTTGGCCAGGACCTCCTGGCCGGCCAGCATCTCGGCCAGCTTGGCCTCGGCCTCTTTCTGCTCCTTTTCGCTCAACCGGGGAATCGGCGCCGGGGCCGTGGCCGGGGCCGGGGTGGCCGGGGGCGCGGGGGGGGCGATGGTGACCCAGGGACCCGTCCCGGCGTAGGCGCCGGCGGCGTATTGGCCGCCGAAATAGCCGGAGAGCGCCTTCTCCCGGATCCGGGCCTCGACGATGATCTCCTTGCCCTGATAGCCCTTGACCGTGATGCTGCCGCGCATGATCGAGACTTCGATCTTGGCCGGCTTCGACGGGTCGGAGAGCGGGACGACCGCCCGGTCCGGGGGCTCTTCCTTCGACTGGGCGACGGCCCAGCCGCACGTCCCGGCGACGAGTAGCGCCAGAACGACGATGTTCGCGATCCTTTTCTTCGTGCTGTTCATGTTCTCCTCCTTGTCCTTTCAGGACATCAGTTTCGAGCGTTTGGCGATCAGAATGTCGCCGGTCATGGTTTCCAGCCGGATCTCCGGGCCGCCCTTGCCGGCGCGGACGCCGAAGGCCCCGTCGCTGCGATACACGTACTTGCCGCCCTTATCGCGGCGCTCCTCCCGGACCGGGGGCGCCTTGGGCAGGGCGGTGACGTCGAAGTCGGAATAGGCTTCGCCGTGCATGGTCTTGATCCGGAAGTCGGCCGAGGGCGCGGCCGGGAAGCCCACCTCGACGTCCCCGTTGACGGTCTTGAAATGGCAGGCGCCGCCGGGCTCGCGGCGGAAGACGACGGTCACGCCGCCGTTGACGGTCCGGGCGTCGCCAGCGGCGGCCGCGTCGACGATCCGGACCTTGCCGTTGACGTTGCGGACGTCGAACGAGCCCTCGACCCCGCGGACCTCGACGTCGCCGTCGGTGACCGTGGAGACGACCAGGCTCGACTTCGCCGGGACCTTGAGCGTGAAGCCGTAATACACCCTGTAGCCGGGGTCGCGCCGGATGCGGACGCCCCGTTCCCGTCTCTCCCCTTCGTCCTCGCGGAAGGGCCCGTCGACGTAGATCTCGATGGTATTGCCCTGCCCGCCGATGTCCAGCCTGACCTCTTCCTCGGCCTTCCGGGCCCGGGCCTCGTCGCGGGCGTAGACGATCCTCCGGGCCTCGAGGACGACCTCGGCGCCGGCGTAACCTTCGATCGTGATGGGGCCGAAGACGTTGTCCACGGCGACCTCGCCGGGCTTCGAGGGATCGGCGAGCTTCAGGGTCCGGCGGATATCCTCGGTCTTGAAGGATTTCCAGTCGCGCTCGTTGTCCCATCCGCTCCGGGCCGGCGCGGCGGCCGCGGCCAGGACGGCCAGGACGGCCAGGCCCGCGACGGCGGCGAGGATCAGGGTGTGTTTTCTCATCGCGGCCTCAGAGCGTGATCTGCTTCAGGCCCTGTTCGGCCCGGGTCTTGACGTCCGGCGTGAGCTGGTCGCCTTCGACGAGCTTCTTGAGCGCCTCGGCCGCCCGGGCTTCCCGCACCTCGACCAGGAAGTCGATGAGCGCGACCTGGACAAGGGGATAGGTCTGGGCGGAGAGGGACAGGACGAGCCGGTCCCGGACGCCCGGCCGGTCGCGGAAGAGATAGAGCGCGTCGACGGCCGCCAGGCGGACGTTCGGGTTGGGGTCCTTGTCCACCGCGTCGAAAAGCGCGGCGAGCGTCGCCTCGTTCGGTTCTTTGACCTCGGCCGTATAGCCGACGCCCTGGATCCGTTCGGTGGCCGAGGAGCGGCCCAAAAGCGACACGGCCATCTGCTGGCGCATGTCCTGCACCTCGCGCGAGAGGCTCGCATATTTCTGCCGTCCGGCGGCCCCGCCGTTCATGAGCCAGCCCGCGCCGAGGCCGAAGAGCAGCAGGAAGGCTGAGAACGCCGCGGCGAAGGCCGGGCGCCGGAAGCTCATCCACTCCCGCCAGGCGGGACGCCGCGCGTCCGCATTCTTGTGCTCCTCGAGCATGGTGTAGAAACGGGCGCGCAGGGCGCCGCTCGGCTGCTCCTCGGGCAGGACGCCGAGCTTGGCCCAGACGACGGTCAGGTCCTCGAGGTCCCCGCGGCAGGCGGCGCAGGCGGCGATGTGCGCCCGCACCTCGCCCCGGCCGGCCTCGTCGAGGTCCCCGGTCAGATAATCGGCGAACCGTTCCTGGATCTTTTCGCAGGTCATGATACGTTCCCTTTCTGCAGCTCGAGGTAGATGCGGCTGAGGTCCTTGAGGGCCCTGTGGACCTGGGCCTTGACCGTGCCCACCTGGATGCCCATGAGCTCGGCGATCTCCCGGAGCTTGAGGTTCTGGAAGCGGAAGAGGACCAGGATCTCCCGTTTCTGGACGGGCAGGCGGTCGAGGGCCCGGCGGACGAGCTCGGCCTCCCGGTCGGCCTCGTAGGCCGCCCCGGTCGGGAGCTCGCGGCTCGGGGCCTCGGCGAACATGTCGTCGAGCGGGACCGTCCCCTTCTGCTTCCGCAAATGGTCGACGTGGGCGTTGCGGGCGATCTGGAAGAGCCAGACGTTGAAGCGGCTCTCGCTGAGATAGCCGGCCCTGTACTTCAGGACGCGCATGAAGACCTCCTGGACCAGGTCCTCGCTGGCGGCCCGATTCCCCGTCAGGCGGAGGAAGAAGTTGTAGAGCGGGATCTGGTACCGCTCGAACAGGACGGCCAGCCTCTCGACCCGGCCGTCCCTGACGTCTTCCATCAGCTCGTTGTCGGTCGGGGACATGGGTTCGGTCTTCTCTCGCTCGCTATTCCCGGCGTTCATGGGTAAATACCGCCCCTCGGGGAAAAGGTTACACCCCGCTCGAGCAGGGGTCAAATCCCCGGGAGGTTTGACTTCGCCGCATAGGGCTGTTATAAGAGGAGCGCGATTTCCCCTGGAGAACGGACATGCCCCGAGTGACCTATAAGCAGGCCGGCGTCAACATCGACGCGGCCGATCGTTTCATCGGGCTCATAAAGCCCCTCGTCAAGTCGACCGGCCGGCCCGAGGTCCTAGGCGGCCTCGGCGGCTTCTCGGGCCTTTTCCGGCCCCGCCTGGCCGGGATGAAAAAGCCCGTCCTGGTCTCCTCGACCGACGGCGTCGGGACCAAGCTCCTCATCGCCGACATGGTCAAGAAATACGACACGGTCGGCGTCGACCTCGTGGCCATGTCCGTCGACGACGTCGTCGTCCTCGGGGCCGAGCCGCTCTTCTTCCTGGACTACATCGCCGTCGGCAAGGTCGTTTCCGCCATGCTCGTCGACCTCGTCAAGGGCGTCGTCCGCGGCTGCCGCGAAGCCCGCTGTGCCCTGGTCGGCGGCGAGACGGCCGAGCTGCCCGGGCTCTACGGCCCCGGCAAGTGGGACCTGGCCGGCTTCTGCGTCGGCTTGGTCGACGAGCCGAAGATCATCGACGGCCGGACCTGCCGCAAAGGCGACGCGGTCATCGGCCTGGCCTCGAGCGGCCTCCACAGCAACGGCTATTCCCTGGCCCGCAAGGTCTTTTCGGAGCGGGAGATCAAGTCCGGGCTGTGGCGGGACCTCCTCCGCCCGACCCGGATCTACTGCACGGCCATCCTCGAGGTCCTCAAGAAGGTCCGCATCAAATCCATGGCCCACATCACGGGCGGCGGCTTTTACGACAACATCCCCCGGGTCATCCCCGAGGGCTACGGCGTCCGTGTCGAGAAGGGCTCCTGGCCCATCCCCCCGATCTTCGGCAAGATCCAGCGGGCCGGGAACGTCGACGAGCGGGAGATGTTCCGGACCCTCAACATGGGCATCGGCATGGCCCTGGTCGTCCCGGCCGCGGAGGCGGACCGGACCATTTCCCTGTTCGACAGGCAGGGCTTCAGGGCCTGGACCATAGGAGAAGTGGTCCGCGGCCGGCGCGAAGTCACCCTGGTCTGACAGGCCCCCGGGCCCGCCCTATCTGACAATAACTGACATATTCGGACACGTCCCGAAATCCCATTGACACCCCCGTTGGATGGGGTATTTTTCCATATGGAACTAGAAGGTGCGGTTCGAAGGCCCCAAAAAGGTGAGGTTTTAGCAAAGGGGGGGCTTTTTTACCCCAGGACGGCCCCCGTCCTGGGGGGAACGGCCACACCCCCGATGACGGCTTCTCGGTCGGATAGGTTGGCGGCGACCCTCGTCCTCCCGGCCGGCCCTCCCTTCGAATCGATGAGATAGGCGTCCGGCCCGAATTCCCCCAAGAGCCCCTCGACCCGGCTCCGGCCGCCCCGCAGGGCCAGCGCCCGCCGGAAAAGCCCCTTCTCCTCGGCTCCTAGGAGGGCCAGCTTGTCGCTGTCGATGACCAGGTTATCAAGGGCGCCGGCGCACAGGGCGTAGAGCTCCCGTTCGTTCCGGGTGAGCTCGATCTCCCGGTCTCTCAGCAGCAGGCAATCCGGGTCGTTGAGCCAGAAGGCCCGGTGCATGAACTGGCGCATCAGAGCGTTCTTGAGCGCGAAATAGGCGTTCGGGCCCTGGAACGGCGACGGCTTGGTCTTCCAATAGGGCGCCGTGTCCTCACCGATGCGCATCCCGTCGGTGAGCCCTACGGAGGGAAGGAGCGGAGCCCCGCAGGCGAGGACGAAGGCGTCCCCGGCGGCCTTCCGGATAACACGCATCCCTTCGCGATAGGCTAGGATCGGGGTCACGCGCTTCCGCCGTTCCCCGGGCATGGCCGCCGCGAACAGGAAATCGATCTTGAGGTAGGTGAAGCCCGCCTTGCGCAGGGCCGCGAAGGTCGCGGCCAGCCACGCTTTGACCTCCGGATGGGTGGTGTCGAGGGCGTAGATCGTCCGGCCCCAACCGCGGTAGCAGGGCTTGGGTTTCCCGCCTTCCGCGACCATCCAATCGGGATGTTCGGCGAAGAGGCGGGACGACTCCGCCGCGCTGAATGGGGCCGTCCAGATGCCGGCCCGAAAGCCCCTGTCCGTGATGGCCCGGGCCAGGCCGGCGAGGTCCGGATACCCGGGCTTGGCGGTCATCCAATCGCCGATCTCGGTCTCGTAGCCGTCGTCGATCTGGAAGACGTCGAAGGGCAGCGCTTCACGGTCCCGCGCCGCGGCCTCGACGTTCTCGAGGACGTCCGGCCAGCCGAGCTTGCCGAAATAGTGGTACCAGCTGCACCAGCCCACGGGGTTCCAGGGATCGATGCGCACCCGGTTGGCCCGCTTGACGAGCCGGCCGTAGGCGTCGAGGAGGTCCGCGACCGGACCGCCCGCGAGAATGGCCAGGGGCTCGATCGGTACGGGCGTGTCGAACACGGCGTCGAAGTAGTCGACCCAGCCGACGAGATCGTCGCCCTCGACCGTGAAGAACGGATGGCCGGCTCGCGAGGCCGTGAACCCGGCCAGCCCGCCGTCCCAGGCCGCGAAATAGTCGCTGACCGGGCCTTTGAGGAGCTCGCCGGGGAGCGGCGAGAAGAGATACGGGCTGTAATCGCGGACGATGGCCTCGAGCTCGGGGAAGCGGGTCCGCGGCGTGACGGCCTCCATCGGGCCCCACGACTGCCAGTTGTTGAGAAGATACTTTGCGGGGGCCGGGGCTCTGAAGACCTCGATCCGTCCCGGCCGCCCCGTGAGCCAGCCGCGGACGACGTACCCGGCTTCTGTCCGCTCGACCTCGGCCTCGAGACGGGCCCCCGCATAGCGGCGGACGAGCCGGCCGGCGCGGGCGGGTTTGCCGAAGAGTTGGAAGGTCAAGGCCGGGTGATGTCGTTCTTCTTGCAGAAGTAGGCGATCTTCTCGGCCAGCGCGTCGGCCTTGGCGATGGCCTTCTCCTCCGTCAGGGTCTCCCTCAGCTGGGCCAGCTCGGCTTGGATCTTCTTGATCTGGACGACGGCCGTCTCGGAATCGAAGGTCGTGTCCATGCCGATCGATCCGGCCCGGCCCGAGGCGCTCAGGAACTTGTTGACGACGACGGCGTAGCGCTCGCCGAGGTGCTTGACCAGCTGGACCTCCTCGGAGGACGTCCCGCTCGTCTGCTGGTACACGAAGTACGCGGCCGCCGCGATAAGGACCAGAACGACGATCGTTTTTCCCATGGCAACTCCTCCGCCCGCATTGTAGGCCAGGCCCGGGGCGGAAACAACAAAAAAGACGAAGCGGCGCGGCCGACGGGGTTACGGCCTTCTTCCGGCACGCGTTGACGGCCCCGCCTCGCGGCGGTATCCTGTCGTCGTCAGCGCCGATCCGTCAAAAGGAGGCTTCGAGCCATGAAAAAGCAGCTCGCTATCGCCGGCGTCTTCGGTCTGGTCCTCGGCCTATCCGCGGCGCGGAGCGACCTTTCCCAGACGAACATCGCGAACAAGCAATCCTCGAACCCGGATCAGAACGTCCGGGTCGACGGCAACCAGATAATTCATGTGACCGGCGCGCGGACGTTGAACGTCGAGCTCGGGAACGAGACGACGACAGGACAGGACGACCGGCTTACTGTCGGCAGGGACCGGATCGTGAACGTCGGGAGGAACGAATCGCGGACGATCGGCGGCAGCCGGCAGCTCAGGATCAGCAACGCGGACACCGTGACGGTCGATCGATCGCAAACGGTCAACGTCGGAGGGGACAAGAACGAGCGGGTCGACGGAGACCTGCTCATCGAGGCCGGCGATTCGATCACTCTCAAGACGGGACAGGCCTCGATCACCATGAAGAAGAACGGCGATATCATCATCAAAGGGAAGTCCATCACCATCGATGGAGACGGAAAGATCCTTATGAAGGAAGATCCCGGCATCGGCGTCGATAAAAAGGTGGTCCGGAAGGACCCCTGAAGGTGTTCTACCGCTGGGCCTACCATGATCTCTTGAGAGATCCATCAGGGAGGTGGAACTTATGAACAGAGGGCTGGCGAACGGCCTGGGGATCGTCATGGGTCTGCTCTCGATGGGAGCATCGGGATCCGGACAGGTCGTCGAGAATCCCGCCAAGCCGATGGCGGCGAACGCCGGCCGGATCGTCACTCTGAAAGAGGAATTGCGGATAGAAGATACGGGAGCTGGCTACTTCTTCAAGAACCCCAGCTCAATTCGCGTTTCTCCGCGAGGCGACATTTTCTTCAGGGACGGGCAAGAGCAGGCCCTCCTGTTTGATCCCAAGGGCCGCTTCGTCCG
>JBFYNT010000059.1:0-7823 GCA_041304225.1 Candidatus Aminicenantota bacterium | reverse complement strand
GAAGAGGTCGAAGGAGTCGTCCCAGAACCCGGTGAAGTTCCGGACAGGATCGGCCGTCGTCTTGCCGTAGGAAGAGGTGTTGTCGACGAGCCGGTACTCGAGCGTGACGCCCGTCGTCACGACCTGGGGCGGATCGCCCCGGCGGACGACCTGGGCCCAGAGGGTGTTGTAGGGCGGCAGGAAGACCTCGGCGTCGTAGGTGGCGTTGATCTCGTGGATGCCGAGATCGTTCCAGGCCAGGACGATGTAGGGCATCGATTCGGCGGGGATGTCGACGGGCGTGACCTCGTTGTCGTCCTTGGCCTGACAGGAGGCCAGGAACGCGACCAGGATCAGGACGAGGACGGCGGCTGCGGCGGTACGACGCACTGACATACGGCTCTCCTTCCGGACTATTATTCCCTGAAACGTCCTAATTTGCAAACTCCAGCGGCGGCCGGTCCGTTTCCTTGTCTGGCCCCCGGAGCCGTGATACAATCGAACGAAATGAAGCGAACCGTCGTCCTCGCGGCCGTACTGGCTTGGATGGGAGGGGGTTTCGTCATGAGCCGACCCGAGGCGCCCGACGTCCGGACGCTGGCGTCCTATATCCCCGTGACGGCCGGACCCTGGCTGTCCGAGGCCGACCAGGTCTTCGACGCCGAGACCGTCTTCGACTACATCGACGGGGCCGGGGAGGTCTACCGCTCTTATAACATGCGGTCGCTCGTGGCCCGGCGCTTTCACAAGGACGGCCGGCCGGACATCGTCGTCGACGCCTTCGACATGGGCTCCTCCGCGGACGCCTTCGGCGTCTTCACCCACGACCTCGACGGCGAGGACGCGGCGATCGGCCAGGGCTCGGCCTACAAGGCGGGGCTGTTGTCATTCTGGAAGGATCGCTATTTCTTGTCGGTCTACGCCGAGGAGGAGACGGCCGAGACGAAAGCCCTGGTCCTCGACCTGGGCCGACGTATCGCCGCGGCCGTCCCGGGATCGGGGCCAAAGCCGGGGCTCCTGGCGCTTCTGCCGGCCGACGGGCTGGAGGCCGGCCGGGTCCGCTTCTTCCACACCCAGGCCGTCCTCAATTACCATTTCTTCGTCGCCGATACGAACGTCCTGCAGCTCGACCAGACGACCGACGCCGTGCTGGCCGGATACGGCGGGAGCCGGCTCTTGGTCGCGGCTTACGGCGGTCCCGAAGCCGCGGCCCGGGCCCGGGCCTCCTTCGCCGGGGCGTACATGCCCGAGGCCGGCGATCCCGCCGCCGTCCGCACGGAGAACGGGAAATGGACCGCCGTCCGGTCCGCCGCGGAGATCGTCGCCGTCGTCTTCGACGCGCTCTCGGAACGGGAGGCGCGCGACCGCCTAGACGCGGTCTTCGCCCTGCTTGAGAAGAGGGCCCTACGGCCCGGCCGATAACCACGAAGAGGAGGATCAGGACCATGACCCGAAAGCCCATCACCCGCAGGGATTTCCTGAAGGTCGCCTCGGCGGCCCCGCTCGCCGGCGCCTTGCTGCCGCGCCTGTCCGCAGCGCCCGCGGCGGCCGCGGACAAAGTCCGGGTCGTCCTCGTCCGCGATCCGAGCCCGCTCGGGACCGGCGGGGCGCCGCCGGCCGAGGTCGTCCAGAGGATGCTCGACGATGCCGTCAAAGCCCTGCTCGGCGAGACCGACGTCGTCAAGGCCTGGAAGAGCCTCATCCGGCCCGACGACGTCGTCGGCATCAAGACGAACGTCTGGCGCTACATCCCGACGACGGCCGAGGTCGAACAGGCCATCAAGCGGCGGGTCATGGACGCCGGGGTCGCCGAGTCCGACATCGGCATCGACGACCGGGGCGTCCTGCGCCATCCCGTCTTCCAGAAAGCCACGGCCCTCGTCAACGCCCGGCCGATGCGGACGCACCACTGGTCCGGCGTCGGCAGCCTGATCAAGAACTACATCATGTTCACGCCCCAGCCCTCGGCCTGGCACGGCGACACCTGCGCCGACCTGGCCGCGATCTGGGACCTGCCCGCGGTCAAGGGCAAGACGCGGCTCAACGTCCTGGTCATGTTCACACCCTTGTTCCACAGCGTCGGGCCGCACAACTACGCCAAGGACTACGTCTGGGAGTACAAGGGCCTGGTCGTCAGCCGGGACCCCGTGGCGGCCGACGCGATAGGGCTGCGCATCATCGAGGCCAAGCGCAAGGAGCACTTCGGGGACGACCGGCCCCTGCCCATGACGCCCCATCACATCGCGCTGGCCGAAACGCGCCACCACCTCGGGGTGGCCGACCCGGCCCGGATCGAGCTCGTCAAGCTCGGCTGGGCCGAAGGGATCCTGGTCTAGACCTCGATGACGGAGATCCTGCTGTTCGCGGGCGGCGTCGTTTTCGGCGCCTCGGTCGTCCTCGTCGTCCATCTCCTCCGCAAGAAGGACGCCCGGGAGATGGCCCGTGCTCTGGTCAGTGAGACCGAGGCCGAGAAGGTCCAGGACCTCGAAGCGCTCCTGGGCCGCGTCCGCGACAGCTTCGGGGCCTTGTCCCAGGAGGCGCTCAAGGCCAGCACGGGCGAGCTCCTCAAGCTGGCCCGGGAGAACCTGGACGGCCGGGCCCAGCTCGGCGCGAAAGAGCTCGAGTCGAAGAAGCAGCTCATCGATCAGAACCTGGTCGCGATGAAGGGCGACCTGCAGAAGATGCAGGACCTCGTGTCCCGGCTCGAAAGCGAGCGGGCCCGCCAGTACGGCGAGCTCGACGTCCAACTGAAGACCGCGGCCCGCGAGACCTCCCGGCTCCAGGACACGGCCGACCACCTGCGCCAGGCCCTGGTCAGCACCAAGGCCCGCGGACAGTGGGGCGAGCGCATGGCCGAGGACGTCCTGCGGCTGGCCGGGTTCGTCGAGGGCGTGAACTACATCCGGCAAACGGTCCTGGACATGGCCGCTTCGCGGCCCGACTACACCTTCCGGCTGCCCCAGGGCCTGAAGGTCAACATGGACGTCAAATTCCCGCTCAACAGCTACCTCCGCTACCTCGAGGCCGACGCGGAAGCGGCGCGGGACGGCCACAAGGCCCAGTTCCTCCGGGACGTCCGGACGCGGATCAAAGAGGTCACGACCCGCGATTACATCAATCCCGAGGAGAAGACGCTGGACTACGTCCTGGTCTTCATCCCCAACGAACAGGTCTACGCCTTCATCAACGAGAACGTTCCCGGGCTCGTGGACGAGGCCCTGAAGCACAAGGTCATCCTCTGCTCGCCCTTCACGCTCTTCGCCATCCTGGCCATCATCCGTCAGTCCCTGGACAACTTCAGCATGGAGAAGACGGCCGGCGAGATCCTGGGGCTGGTCAAGAATTTCAAGAAAGAGTGGGAGAAGTTCACGGAGTCGATGGACAAGATGGGCGAGAAGCTCGAAGGCGCCCGCAAGGAGTTCGGCCAGCTGACCGGGGTCCGCAAGACCAAGCTGGACAAGTCTCTCGAGAAGATCGAGGATCTGCGGCGCCTGAAGGGGATCGGGGAGGAAAGTGAGCTCGGCGAAGGCGAGGCCGATGTCCCGGCCCTCGGGTCGGGCGGCGAAAGTCCCTCAGAGGAGTGATGTGATGAACACCCCCCCGAAACCGGCCCGCAAGCTCCCGAAGCGGCTCGTCCCATTCGTCGCCGTGGCGCTGGCGCTGGCGTCATTCCTCGTCTACGGCGGCCTGAAGAAGACCGCCGTCGACTTCTTCGTCCTTCAGCCCATCGACCTGGACTACACGGTCCTGGCCAACTGCACCGTCGACTATCCCAAGCCGCTCGACCTGTCCTTCCTACGGGAGGGCATCGTCCGGACCGTGGGGGTCCGGGACGGCGAGCGGGTGGCCAAGGGGACCGTCCTGGCTTGGATCGACGACTTCGACGCGGAACGGAACCTGGCCATCAGGGCCGACAATCTCAAGTCGGCCGAGCTCAAGCTCCGCAACGCCCGGGAAGAGGTCCTGCCGAACCTCAAGGAGAAGCTCAACGAGTACGAGCTCAACCTGAAGCAGGCCGCGCTCAACCGCGACCGGTATGCGGAGCTGCTGGCGGCCGGCGGCATTTCCAGGGCCGACCTGGAGAAGGCCGAGAAGGAATATCAGCGGGCCTTGTCGCAGCACAATCAGCAGAAGCTCGAGCTCGAAAGCTTCTCCCAGACCGGGCGCCTGGCCGACCTGGAATATCAGGTCTCGATCGGGCGCGCTCAGCTCGACCTGGCCAGGCGGACGCTGGAAGACACCCGGATCGTCGCCCCGTTCGACGGGACCGTCCTCAAGGTCGACATCCAGCCGGGGCAGAAGGCGACCCCGGCCGCCCGGGCCGTCACCGTCGTCGAGAGCGCTCCCTGGGAGCTCGGCCTGAACGTCGACCAGAGGGAGCTGCCGTTCCTCAAAGAAGGCCTGCCCGCGCTGGTCACGATGGACGCCTATCCCGACGACCGGATCAAGGGCGAGGTGTCGTACGTCTGCAGCGAGGTCGACAAGGAGAAGAACACCTGCGAGCTGAGGATCAGGCTCGAGGACGACCGGCCGTTCATCAAGTCCGGCATGGCCGGCCGGGCCGAGATCATGGCCGCCCGTTTCGAGAAGGCCTTGGCCCTACCTGCCAGGTTCGCCAAGAAGATCCCCGGCGGCGCGTCCGTCTGGCTCTGGGACGGGCGGCGGGCCGAGCTCGTCAAGACCGCCGTCAAGCCGGTCGGGGAACGGTGGGTCCTCGTCGAAGGCCTGGAGGCGGGCGCCGTGGTGCTCGACGCCGACGCCGGCGCCTCGGCCCGCAAGCTGAGGCCGGGCCGGGAGGTCGGGGCGAACGGGGCGAAATGATCGTCAGACCCTACGAGACCCACATCGCCTTCCGGTTCCTGCTGAAGGGCAGGGGACAGACCGTTCTGCTGCTGGTGGGTATCGCCGTCGGCGTCGCCGTCCAGTTCTTCCTGTCCGCACTCATCGGCGGGCTCCAGCTGAGCCTGATCGAACGGACCGTCGGGTCGGCCCCCCACATCTTCGTCCTGCCGCCCGACGACTTGCCGACGAGCCTTCTCCTCGGCGACGGCCAGGCCGTCGATTCGCGGCGGGTCCCGTACTCCGAGCTGACCGAGGTATTGTCCTGGCAGCAGTACTACGACTTCCTGAAGGGCCTCCCCGCCGTGACGGCCGCCTGCCCGGTCGCCGGCGGCCAGGGGTTCATCGAAAGGGGAGGGGCCACGGAGACCGTGGCCCTCAAGGGCATCCTCGCCGAGGAAGGCGCCCGGATCTATCGTTTCGACCGGAACCTCCGATCAGGCGGAGCCGAGCTCGGCGGCGACTCGGCCATCGTCGGCCTGTCGGTCGCCGATAAGCTCCGGCTCGACCTCGGCGACCGGTTCTTCGTGCGCAACAGCAAGGGCGCGGGAGACACGTTCACGGTGACCGGGATCGTCGACCTGGGCGCCGTTCAGGCCAACGCGCTGGTGTTCCTCTCGCTCGACCGGGCCCGGAGCTTTCTCGGGCTCGACGGCGTCAGCGCCATCGAAGTCCGGGTCGGCGATCCGTTCCAGGCCGAAGCGGTGGCCGCGGGCCTGCGCCGAGAATTTTCCCGGGTCAAGTTCGAGTCCTGGCAGGCCAGGAATCAGGAGCTCCTGACGGCGCTGAGGTCGCAGAGCGGCTCGTCCGGGGTCATCCAGTTCTTCGTCCTGTTCGCCATCTCGCTCGGCATCGCCTCCGTCCTCGGCATCGCCGCCGTCCAGAAATCCCGCCAGCTCGGCATCCTCAAGGCCATGGGCGTCGACGACCGGGGCGCGGCCCGCATCTTCCTCATTCAGGGCCTGTCCTTGGGCGTCGGCGGCTCGATCGTGGGCATCGGGCTCGGCTACGTCATCAGTTCGGCCTTCCTGAGGTTCTTCGGGACGGGGGCTTTCGGGCTGAAGCTCGACGCCATCAACTTCGTCGTCCCGGCGGTGCTGGCCGTGGCCGGATCGTCCATCGCCTCGGTCATCCCGGCCCGCAAGGCCTCCCGGCTAACCCCGATCGAGGTCATCCGCAATGGCTGACATCATCGCGGTCCGGGGCCTCGTCAAGCGCTTCGGCGACGTCGTTCCGACGGAAGTCCTCCACGGTCTCGACGTCTCGTTCGAACGGGGCGCGCTCACGGCGGTCATCGGCCCCTCGGGCTCGGGCAAGACGACCCTTCTCAACATCGTCAGCCTGCTCGAGAGCCCGACCTCGGGGGAGATCGTCGTCGACGGCCGGGATTTCTCGGCGGGCGACATCAACAGATACGCGGCCTACCGCAACGCCCATATCGGGTTCATCTTCCAGTTCCACTACCTTCTGCCGGAATTCACGGCCTTGGAGAACATCCTCATCCCGCATTGGATCGGCCGGGGCCGGCCGCCGGGCGCCGTCGTCGATCGCGCCCTCGGGCTGATGAGGGACATGTCGATGTTGCCGATCAAGGACAAGTACCCCAACCAGATCTCCGGCGGGGAGCAGCAGCGCGTGGCCATCGCCCGGGCCCTGGTCCAGGAGCCGAAGATCGTGTTCGCGGACGAGCCGACCGGCAACCTCGACCGCGAGACCGGGTCGGCCGTCCTGGCCATTATGACCCGGATGATCCGCGAGCTGGGGACGACGCTGGTCATGGTCACTCACGACCGGGAGATCGCCCTGCGGGCCGACCGGATCCTGGAGCTCGTCGACGGCCGCATCTGCAAGTCCTTCCGCGTCGCCGAGAAGGGCCTGGCGGCGTCCCGGGAGCTTCTCGAGGATCGCGACTGCTTCGTGGACGGGGCGGACGATCCCGCCCGGAAGGCATGAGGAAGAAGGGAGGAGCCGGCATGGACGCGAAAGAGAACCGGGGAACCCAGGTCCTGGGGACCTTGAAGGAGATCGAGCTCCTGATCGCCGAGCTCTACCGGCGCTTCGCAGCGGCCTTCGCCGAGGACCTGGAGCTCTGGGAAAGCCTGAGCCGGGAGGAGGAGGGCCACGCGGCCCTGGCCGAGGGCCTTCGGGTCGTGCTCGAGGGGCAGGACGTCGCCCCGGACGCCCTGGACAAGATCCACCTGGCGGCGCTGGAGACCTACAAGAAAGGGATCGAGTACCAGCTCGGCCGGCTCGACCGGGGCGAGATCGTCCGCCGAAACGCCCTGTTCATCGCCCGCGACCTGGAAAAGACCCTGGTCGAGCGCATGTATTACGACCTGATCAAGGGCGCCGGGACCGGGGCCGCCGAGGCCGCGATCCGCATACAGGCCGAGACCGAATCGCACTTCGGGAAGCTCGAGGCGTATATCGCGTCCTTGGCGGGTGGTCCGCGCTAACCCGCGGCGCTCAGCCGCGCGGGCCGAAGAGGGCCGTGCCGAGGCGCACCAGCGTCGCGCCTTCCTCGACGGCCACCCGCCAGGAATGGCTCATGCCCATGGACAGGCGGCGCATCTCCACGCCCGTGACGGCGGTGGCTTTCAAGGCTTCGAAGACGCGGCGCGTCTCCTTGAAGTAGGGCCGGGAATCCTCGGGATCGCCTGCGAAGGGGCCCATGGTCATGAGGCCGAGGACCCGCAGGTGGGGAAGCGCGGCCAGGGACCGGACCAGGGCCTCGGCATCGTCGGGCAGAACCCCGGACTTCTGGGGCTCCCGGCCGCTGTTGATCTCGACCAGGACCTCCACCGTCTTCCCGGCCGCCGCGGCTCGCTTATCGATCTCGCGGCCGAGGCCGATCGTATCGACGGTCTCGACGAGGTCGAAGATCTCGACCGCTCTCTTGACCTTGTTCGTCTGGAGGTGACCGATGAAATGCCAGCGGGCCAGGCGGCCGACCGCGGGGAAGACCTCGGCCGCTTCCTGGACGTAGTTCTCGCCGACGATCCGGA
>JBFYNT010000058.1:0-21130 GCA_041304225.1 Candidatus Aminicenantota bacterium | reverse complement strand
GTTGACGAAGCGCAAGAGCGTACCGGCCGGACCGCCTTCCTCGGCGTCGATGGCCCGGCACTTCGGGCAGGCGCAGGGATTGAAGCAATCGTTCTGGGAGACCGAGGCGATCGTGGCGGCGGGGTTGGCCCGCAGCTTGTCTCTCAGTTTGCGGACGAGCTCCCGGCGCATCTCTTCGTTCGTGAGGCAGAGCTGGGCGTCTTTCGCCGTTCTCTGGCCGTCGATCTCGCTGAACCAATCCGGATGCGAGGCGAAATATCCGGCCGGGGGGATAAGGCTGTAGAACGTGTGGACGAAGCCCTCGTAGACCTGGCGGCCGCCGCGGAGGGCGTCGCCGCCGGCCCTCGTCCCGTTCGACTTGTTCCGGGCCGCCCACATCTCGTCGAAAGCGACGTACCAGTACGGCTCGCGGTATTCGAGCGGCGGCTCGAAGCGGATGTCGAGGTCGCCCACCTCGAGGGACGGACTCCGGGGCATGCGGCTGGCCGTCGATGTCCACCAGCGGCAGCCGACGACGTCCTCGAGGAACGTGTAGACGGCGTAGAGGGTGCCCCGCGGGCCGCCCCCGGCCAGGACGAGGTCCTTACCGGCGGTCCGGACGACGATCGATTCGGGCGGGAGGTCGGCGAGGTCGACGCCGGCCGAACGGGCTGCCGCGGGCCCGACCAGGAGCCGCCCGCCGGGATCGCCCGCCTCTTCAGTGACGGCGAAGGCCCCACCCGTGACGATGTGCAGGAAGAGCGCCAGCTCGCCGGCGGCGAAGCGCTCCGTCGCCGAAGCGCCCGCGGCCACGACCACGCGGACAAGGGGGTGTCCCCGGCGGGCGATCCGTACCGAGGCGGCAAGGGGAGCCGCGACGGCGACGACGAGAACGACGGCCAAGGCCGCCTTGGGCCGGAGGAGGGGAGAGGGGATCTTCATGGCCGCATTCTAGCATAGGGGGAAGCGGTTTTAGGATATAATGCCTGATGACGGACCGAGGGTCCGGACGAGGGAGACATGAGCAGCGAAGCCTACGTCATCATCAAGCAGAACGAATACATGCGGAAGTTCCGCGCCGCCGGGGCGCTCGATCCCAAGACCGCCCGGCCTCTGGCCGAGCTCGGGGTGCGGCCCGACCGGATCTTCCGGAAGATGGCCGACAAGGACGTCTTCCGGCCCGGCCGGGCGCCGGACAGCTTCTACATGGACGCCGGCGCCGCCGAAGGATTCGTCGAGGCCCGCCGAAGACGGGCTTTCTATATGTTCCTTCTGATCATCGCCGTATTCCTGGTCCTGTTCTTCCTGGGCCGCCGCTAGGCGTTTCAGTAGCCGAGCTTCAGCGCTTGGGGCGAAGCGCCGCTGCCGAAGGCATAGGGAAGGCGGGCCCGGCGGAGATCGTTCCGTTCGAGCAGGATGTCCTTCGTCCCTTCGCCCGTGAAGAGCAGGAAGGTGCCCGTCCCCGGGGCCGCCCGGCAGTCCCGGATGAGGGCCGTGTCGACCTGGTTAAGGAGGATGGCCGGGGCCGCCGCCGCGCCCGGCGCCTGAACGCTCCTGACGCCGTCGAGGACGAGATCCTCGACCTCGTCGAAAGCCAGGCCGCTCGCCCAGTTGTCCGAGCCCGGCTCTTCCCAGACCACCTCGACGTCGCGCAGCCGCAGGTCCCGGGCTTGGCGGAAGAGCAAACCGTGGACGGCCTTGTCGTAGGGCGCCCGCGGATCGTGCGCGACGGTCAGCTTGACGTTCTCGAAGGACACGCCCTCGAGCCACGAGTCGGGATGGCCGTTGCAGACGCTCGAACCGTGGCCGCGCGCGACGACGTTCTGGATCTTGATGTCGCGAATGGCCCCGGCCGGTCGGTCCTTCTCCGGCGGCCAGTTGGCGTGGACCTCGCTCCGCTTCTTGATGTTGAAATGGAAGGGCTCGCCGTCCCCCCACCAGAACCACTCGTAGCGGACCGTGTCGATGGTCAGGTTGGACAGGACGACGTTCTCGACCGCCCCGCCGTCGAAGGTCATGAAGGCGACGCCCCGGTTCGAGGCGGTGATGACGCAGTTGTCGATGGTCACGTTGCGGATGCCGGCGATGTTGCCGTCGCAGAACTTGATCGCGCTCGAAGCCGAGCTCAGCCGGCAGTTGGTCACCGTGATGTTCTCGCAGGGCCGGGCCGGGCCGAACCAATCCATGGAATAGAAGACCAGGGCGTCGTCGCCGGTCTCGATCGTGCAGTTGGCGATGCGGACGTCTTTGCAGCCGTCGGGATCGATGCCGTCGGCCCAGACGCCGTCCCGCAGGCTGGTCCGGATGAAGACCCCGTCGATGACCAGCCGCTCGCATTGGACGGGATGGATGGTCCAGGAGGGGGAATCGATGAACGAGACGCCGGCGATGCGGACGTCCGTGCAGCGGACGAGGAGCACCATCTTGCCGTACCGGTCGGGCTTGGGGAAGGAGCGCAAAAGCGGCAGGCCCAGCCGCTCCATCTCGACCTGGTTAGGGCGGATGAAGTCGTCCTCGTGATCGCCTTTGAGGCGCCGGTCGTAGGCGCCGCCGCCGTCGAACGCGCCCCGGCCTTCGACGGTGACGCCGGCGAGGTCCTCGCCGTAGAGAAGGGCGTCCTTGTCGAACCGGGACTTGTCGTGGACGGAGAAGATCGTGGCTCCGCCTTCGACGTAGAGCCGGACATGGCTGCGGAGGTGGATCGTCCCGGTCGTGTATTCGCCGGGCGGCACGAGGACCGTGCCGCCGCCGGCCGCGGCGCAGGCGTCGACGGCCTTCTGGATGGCTTCCTGGGCCAAGTCGTCCTTGAGCCCGGTCGCGCCGAAGGCCTTGACGTTGAAAACGGCTCCGGGGACCGCGGCTTCGGGCGGGGCGGGCTTCTCGCAGCCGGCGGCGGCGAGGAGCGCCGCGACCGAAAGGGCGACCGGCAACGCGTGTTTCCTCATGGCGTCCTCCTTCGGCGGGGACGGCCGCCTGAGGCCCGTTCGCCCGGCGACGGCGGAGTCCTCGTCGTCGGCCGGGGATCTCCGAGCTCGGCGCAGCGGATGCCCCGCGGATTGAAGCATTTGTTGCACGAGATGCACTCGGACCTCGCCGCGAGGCCCTCGCGGAAGTGCCTCACCAGGAAGGGATCGCGGATGAGGGGCCGGCTCAGGGAGACGAGGTCGACCCGGCCCTCGGCTACCATCCTCTCGGCTGCGGCCAGGGTCCGGACGCCGCCGAGCCCCGACACGGGCACGCGGACGGCCTGCTTGATCCGGGCCGCGCTGTCCACGAAATAGCCCTCCTCGGCTTCGCTCCGGAGTCCCGGCCAGACCGAGCCCCGGCCGGCCTCGGCCATGCCGCCGCTCACCTCGATGGCGTCGATGCCGTCGTCCTCGAGCATCCGGGCCACGCGGACGGCGTCCTCGATCGTGAGCCCGCCCGGCAGGAAGTCGGTGGCGTTGAGCTTGACCATGACCGGGAAGTCCCGGCCGCAAGCGGCCTTGACCCCCCGCAGGACCTCGAGGAGCGCGCGGGCCCTGTTCTCGACCGTCCCGCCCCATTCGTCGCCGCGGCGGTTGGTGTGGGGCGAGAGAAAGCTCGAGAGCAGATAGCCGTGGGCGGCGTGGAGCTGGACGCCGTCGAACCCGGCCCGCTTGGCCCTTCCGGCGGCGGCGGCGAAATCGGAGATGAGCGCCCGGACCTCGCCCGCCGAGAGCTCGCGCGGCATGACCTTGGAGACGGGATCGTAGACGGGAGAGGGGGAGACGGGGACGCAGCCGCAGTCCCGTTCCTTGGTCTGCCGGCCGGCGTGGGCGATCTGGAGGAAGACCTTCGAGGCGAAGCGGTGGACGGCCTCGGGGATGCGGGACAAGCCCTCCACGAAACGGTCGTCGAAGACACCCATTTGCCGCGGGCTGGCCTGGCCCGAGGGCTGCACGTGGGCGTGCCCCGTGACGATCAGGCCGACCTCGCCTTCGGCCAGCCGGGCGAAGAGCCCGACGCCCGCGTCCGAGACGAACCCGGCGTCGTCGGACAGGTAGTCGTGAGTGGCCGAGCGGACGAAACGATTGGGCACAGTGAGGGAACCGACGGCGAGGGGTGTGAAGAGGATGCTCATGGCGCCATTCTAGCGGAATCGGGGGCGCGAGAGAACATGATATAATCCGGTTCGCCATGAGGAGGACACCCATGATCCCGACGATACGCCGTCGCGCGTTCCTCGGCGCGGCCCTCGCTCTCCTCGCCGTCTCCTGCGCCCGGCTGCCGGGTCCGGCCCGCGATGCCGCCGTCGCGTTCCGGGTCATGACCTTCAATATCCGGATGAACACCCCCGCGGACGGACCGAACGCCTGGCCTCTCCGCAAAGGCCTCGTCGCGGGGACGATCGCCTTCCACGGGCCCCACGTCATCGGCCTGCAGGAGGTCCTCGTCTCCCAGCTCCGGGACCTCGAAGGGCTGCTCCCGGAGTACGGCTGGGTGGGCGCCGGCCGCGACGACGGGAAGGAAGCGGGGGAGTATAATCCGATCTTCTATCTCAAAGCGAGGTTCCGGCTGCTCGGCTCCTCGACTTTCTGGCTGTCCGAGCGGCCCGACCTACCCGGAGTGAAAGGCTGGGACGCCGCCTGCGCCCGGGTCGTGACCTGGGCCCGTCTGAAGGACCTCTGGACCGGCGGCACGATCGTGGCCTTCAACACCCATTTCGATCACATGGGGGAGACGGCACGGCGCGAAAGCGCCGCCCTCGTACTCGGCACCGTCGGGAGTGTCGCCGGGGCCTCTCCCATCGTCCTGACCGGGGATTTCAATTGCACGCGGGAGGATCCGGCCTACCGGACCCTCGTTTCCGCAGCGGGAGGGGCGCCCCGGCTGAGGGACGCCCGCGACATCTCCCTCCGGCCGCCCTACGGGCCGCCCGCCTCGTTCAACGGCTTCCGGGCCGAGCTCCCTTCGGGAATGGCGATCGACCACATCTTCGTCGGGCCGTCGTTCGCCGTCCTGAGAACGGGCATCCTGCCCGGGACAGTGGCCGGCCGATTCATTTCCGACCACAACCCCGTCCTGGCCGACCTGCGGCTTGCGCGCCGCTAGCCCTTTGTTTTATTGTGTCTGCTGACGGGATCGCCGGCGAGAGGAGACGGAGCGTGCCCGAAGCGGAGGTCGAACGGAAGGTCCTGGAGGCCCTGGACGCGCTCGGCATCCCTTACGTGCGCCACGAGCACCCGCCCGTCGCGACCGTGGAAGAGGCCGAGAAGCACTGGTCAGGCCTCAAGGGCGCGCACTGCAAGAACCTGTTCCTGCGCAACTACAAGGGCAACCGGCACTACCTGGTCATCGCCCCGGTCGGCCGCGGCATCGACCTGCGGCGGCTCAACGCCGCCCTCGGCGAGGACCGGCTCAGCTTCGCCTCGCCCGAGCGCCTGCGGCGTTGGCTGGGCGTCGAGCCCGGTTCCGTCTCGCCGTTCGGGCTGGTCAACGACGAGACCCGGCACGTCCAGGTCGTCTGCGACGAAGCGCTCCGCTCGAGCGAAGCCCTGGGCTTCCATCCCAACGTCAACACGGCGACCTTGGAGATCGCCTTCGCCGATTTCGAGAGATTCCTGGCCGCGCGCGGCAACGCCGTCCGCTGGCTCGAGCTCTAGGCCGCACAGGAGGTTCCCCGCATGCGTCTCAGATCCCTCGCGGCGGCCGCGCTTTTGGTCTCGGCCGCGGCGGCCGCGTCCTTCACCCGCGTCGCCATCCCCGAACCCAAGACCGCCTTCGACCCGTTCGAGTCCGTTTGCCGGCGGGCGGGCGGTCCGCCGGCGATCGCCGGCAGGCTCGACGAGCCTTCCTGGGCCGAGGCCGATTGGACCGAGGTCTTCGGCGACATCGAGGGGCCGTCCAAACCGGCTCCGCGGTTCCGGACGCGCGTCCAGATGCTCTGGGACGACGGGTACCTTTACATCGGGGCTTACTTGGAAGAGCCCCACATCTGGGCGACCCTGACCGAGCGGGACTCTGTCATCTTCCAGGACAACGACTTCGAGGTTTTCATCGATCCCGACGGCGACACGCACGCCTACTACGAGATGGAGATGAACGCCCTCAATACGGTCTGGGACCTGCTCCTCGTCAAGCCCTACCGCGACGGCGGCCCGGCCGTCCACGCCTGGGACATCCAGGGCCTCAAGACGGCCGTCCACCACATGGGCACGCTCAACGACCCGTCCGACAAGGACAAGGCCTGGACGATCGAGATCGCCCTGCCCTTCGCCGTCCTCAAGGAATGCATCCCAGGCAAGCCTGAGCGGCCCGCGCCGGGGGACGCGTGGCGTGTCAATTTCTCGCGCGTCGAGTACGGGCTCGACGTCGAGGGCGGGGCCTACATCAAAAGGAAGGACCCGGCGACCGGGCGGCCTTGGCCCGAAGACAACTGGACTTGGACGCCCCAGGGCGTCGTCAATATCCACTATCCCGAGATGTGGGGCTATGTCCAGTTCTCCGCGAAGCTCCCGGGCAAGGGCAAGGAAAAATTCTCGCGCCGGCCCGAGGAGAAAGTGAAGTGGGCTCTCCGCAGGCTCTATTACGCCGAGCGGGCCAGGGACTTCGGCAGGCCCGGATTCGCCGACTCTCTCGAGGCCCTGGGCCTCGGCAGGGACCCCGCCTTCAAGGTCAAAGGCTGGTCGTACCCGCCCAAGATCCGCACGACGCCGGGTCTCTTCGAGGCGGTCTACACGGCCAAGTCGGGCGAGAGCTGGCACATCCGGCAGGACGGGCTGATCTGGAAGGAAGCACCTGCCGGGCCGGCCGTGAAATGAGAGGCTGACAATGCGCAAGACCGTCATCCCGGCCGTCCTGACGCTCCTCGTCCTTTTCGCCGCCCTTCCGTCCCGAGGGACCGGCCTGCCGCCGGCCAAGGCGGAGAACGTCGGCATGTCCTCGGCCCAGCTGGCCCTCATCGACGGGCTCATCGCGGACGCGGTCGCCCGGAAGGATTTCCCGGGGGCCGTCGTCCTCGTCGCCCGCAAGGGCAAGGTCGTCTACCGCAAGGCCTTCGGCCTGTCACAGACCGTGCCCGAGCCCCGGCCGCTCACGGCCGACATGATCTTCGACCAGGCCTCCGTCACCAAGCCGGTGGCCACCGCCACGTCGGTCATGCTCCTCGTCGAGCGCGGCCGGCTCCGGCTCTGGGACAAGGTCAAGACCTACGTACCCTCGTTCTCGACCTGGTACGGCGAGAAGGGGATAGCCGGGGAGGACGCCCGGCTCTTCCACCTCCTGACGCACACCTCGGGCCTGCCGCCCTACACCGACGCGAAGGAGGCCGCCCAGAAGCTCGGCGATCCCTGTTCGACGGCCGACCTGGCCGGCCTGATCGCGGACATCCCCAAGGAGCGCCCGGTCGGGACGGCCTTCGTCTACAGCTGCCTCAACTACATCACCCTGGCCCACATCGTCCAGGTCGTCTCGGGCCGGACCGTGGCCGAGTTCGCCGAGGAGAACGTCTTCAAGCCCCTCGGCCTGACGCGGACGTTCTTCCGTCCTCCGGCGGAGCTGACCGAAGCCTGCGTGCCGACCGAGGTCCTCGACGGCCGACCCCTCAGGGGCGTCGTCCACGACCCCTTGGCCCGTCTCCAGGGCGGCGTTTCGGGGAACGCGGGGCTCTTCTCGACGGCCGACGACCTGGCCGTCTTCGCCCAGATGCTCCTGGGCAAAGGCGCCCTCGGCGGCGCGCGCATCCTGGCCCCGCTCACCGTCGAGCGCATGACCGAGATCTTCCCGATGTGCGGGGAGTTCGGCCGCGGCCTCGGCTGGGACCTCGAGACGGACTATTCGACGAGCGGCGGCGACCTCTTCGGCCCCCGCTCCTACGGGCATACCGGATACACCGGGACGTCGATCTGGATCGATCCCGGGACGGGGACTTCGGTGGTGTTCCTGACCAACCGCGTCCACCCCGACGACAAGGGGGACGTCATCGCCCTCAGGAGCAAGGTCGCCAACGTCGTCGCCGCGGCCGTCCGGGCCGAATAAAGGTTTTGACAGGCCTCTCGGCCCTGTGTTATCGTCCGGCTAAGGAGACGGGGAATGCAGGCTCCCATCGAACGCGAGATATATATCCGGGCCTCCCGCTCGTTCGCCATCCTGTCCGAGGCCATCCAGATGTTCAAGGGCTACCTCGAGAGCCATGTCTCCGCCGGCTCTCCCGAGTATTACCGGGCCCGGAACCTCTTGAAGGAAGGAAAGGCCTTCTACGACCAGACGATCCAGGACGCCAAGAAGCTCCTCGGGCCCATCCCGATCTACGCCGCCCCGGACTTCGAGAAGTGGCGGACCCAGGCGCTCATCGAGAACCGGCTCATCGTCCAGGGCCAAACGGAAGCCGAACTCAAGGCCGAGCTCCTGGGCGACGATTTCCTCAAGACCCTCATGATGCCGGGCGAGATCGAGGCCTACGTCAGAGACCGGTTCGAGACCCAGAAGAAGGGTAAGCGCAAGTTGGCCAACATCAAGATCCGCATGGCCCTCGACCGGCTGGCCGGGCTTGTCGTCGAAGGCCAAGAGCTCCAAAAGACGGCCCAGCGCAAACAGCAGGGCCTGCCGATCTGATCCGCCCTAGCGCAGGGCGATCGTCTCCCGCCAGTATCTCATCTTGCCGATCCCGCCGCGGTCCGGAAGGGCGTCATAGCCCAGGCCGTACTGGCCCTCCTCGGCCGCGACGAGCACGCGCGTCCCGTACAGGGCCTTGGTCAGATCGACGATCGTATAATCGAGACCGTCGCCGCGCCGGACGGCGAAGACGAAGTCGCCGTCGGTCTCGAAGTCGCCGAGTCGGATCCGTCCCGCCTCGTACGTGTACCGGGGCCGCCGATGGTCGCGGCTCATGTCCCGGCGCAGGTCGTTCTTAATGCCGACGACGATCTCCCGGTCGCCCGCCCTGATCGCGACGCCGGTCGCGTCGCGGGACGGCTCGGCCGGGAGGGCCGAGACGCGCCCGGCCCAATCGGCGGGCCGCTCCGCCGCGCCGTGGGGGACGAGGACCGTGACCAGGGCGCAGGTCTCGCCGAGCTCGAAGTGCTGGGCCCAGGACTGGTGGACGAGCCATTCGTCCTGATAGTGGCGTTTCTCCGGCTCGACCCCCTCCACGCGCGCCTCCTTCGACGGGAAGAGGACGAGCAGGCGCTTGTCCCCCGGGAGGACGGCGTTCTGGATGCGGTCGTAGCCGGTGTCGTACCAGTGCTCGCCCCGGTCGTGGACCTGGCGCGTATGCCAGAACGAGCCCATGGTGAAGTAGTCCTCGCGCAGGGCCTTGAAGATGTCGAAGACGACATAGAATCCCGGGTCCTTGACGAAGACGACGACCCGGTCGGCCTGATAGCCCCAGCCGTCGTCGACGAGCCGGGTCCGGCTGTAGTCGAAGTCGTCGAAGGCCAGGAAGTCGACCTTCCGCGTCCGGACGGGGCGGTAGGACCCGGCGTTGCGCATGAATTCGAGCAGGGACTGGCCGGGGACGGCGTCGCGGACGCTATAGCGGGACTCGCCGGCCTTTTGGCCCCAGAAGATCTTCTCGGGCCGGACGCAGAGGCGATTGTGGAAATAGTCCTGGCGGTAGGAGCCGTAGGGCCCCGAGGGCATGTAGTCGCGGTAGCCGCCGTCGTGGAGGAGGACCGACCCGCCCGACATCAGCAGGACCAGGCTGTTCTCGTCGGCGTGGCCATGGGTCATCTTCTCCTCTTCGACGGGGATGGTGTCGCGGAGATAGTCGCGGAAGTTGAGGCCGCCGTCGCCCTCGTCCCGGTAATTGAGCAGGAGGTAGCTTGAGGCCGGCGACCAGCCGTCGCGGAAGACGATCTTCTTTCCGACGAGGTCGTCCATGACCTCCATGGAGGGGGTCGCGGGCGCGGCGGCCCGGACCTTGTCGGTCCCCCAGCGGTAGGCGTCGAGGAGCATGGCCCCGAGGCCGGCGCTGGTGGGATGGGCGAAGTCGACGAACTTGGCCGCGATCGTCTCGGCCGCCCACTTGCAGCCGGGATCGCCGAGGGCCGCGGCGGCGGCCTCGAAGAAGACCAGGAAGTGGTTCCAGTTGGATGTCCAGTGGGCGTCGCCGAGGTCGGGGACCATCCCGGCCGGCGACATCAGGTTCACGTAGTATTGCCCGTAGTAGCGCCATTCCGGCGTCGCGAAGAGCTCCGGCATCTTCCCCAGGGCGTCGGCGTAGCCCAGGAGTGAATACAGCCAGACGCCGTTGTAGATCGTGGCGTCCTCGATCTGCCAGTTGCCCCAGTTGTCGTCGCCGAGGGCCCGCCTCTGCATCTCCCAGCGGGCCGTTTCGGGGTGCCGGGGCAGGGCCCGGACGGCCCAGGCCAGGGATTCGGCCCGCAGCGCGGAGCGGTTCATGGGTCCCCACTCGGCGGTTCGCAGGAGGTAGCGCATGCTGCCGGCGATAAGCTCGGAGGCCGCGGCCTCCTCGGCGGGAGAGAGACGGCCGAGGCGGCGCAGGGTGTCGAAAGTCCGTACGTAGCGCATGACCGTGAAGAAATCCGGCAGGCCGGGGACGCCGCCGGCGTAATCGGACCGCAGGGCGATCGACGACTCGGGGTAGATGGACCGGTGATCGCCGTAGGTCAACAGGACGTCTTTGGCCCGGGCGGCGTACTCCGGCGTTTTCTCCTTCTCGTAGAGGTAGGCGTAGATGACGGCCATTTCCAGGAGCCCGCCCGGCGCCCGGTAACCGAAGACGTTGAGGGGATCGAAGGTCTTCTTCCATTGGGCGAGGAGCTCGTCGCGGTGAGCGTAGGTCCAGTCGGCGGAGGCGCGGGCGTAGGCCAGGTAGCGCTCGCGCGGAGCGCCTTGGAGGCTCGCGGCGAGGAGCGGGAGCAGGAGAGCCGCGGCGGCCCCGAAGGCCAGCGGCCGGACGGACCGGCGGATGCGTTGTCTCATGGGCTCCTCCTCTCGTATCTCGTGTCTGTGTTTATCACAGTTGCCGGGTCGAAGCCAACCTCCCCGGACATGGCGCGGGTTCTCCTTGCGTCCCCGTCCGGGGCTGTGCGAAAATAGCTCATCATCCGCGAGGAGGACCCATGGCACGCAAGATCGGCAGACGGGATTTCTTCAAGACCGGCGCGCAGGCTGGATTGACCCTGGCTCTGGGCCGGACGCTGGCCGCGGCGGAGGGACGCCCGGCCAGAGCGGTGGACGTGGGCGTCGGCATCGGCGAGGACTGCGGCCGGGCCACCGCCAAGGCGATCGAGCTCGTCGGAGGCCTGGGGCGGTTCGTGCCCAAGGGGGCCAAGGTGGCCCTCCTGCCCAACGTCCAAAGCCGCCACCCGGGCTCCTTCACCAAGCCCGGGATCCTGCGGGAGATCGTCCGGCTCTGCAAGAAGGCCGGGGCGGCGGAGGTCAACTGCCTCAGCTGGCAGACGGTCAAGCAATGGGAGGACACCGGGCTCAAGGCCGTCCTCGACGAGGAGGGGGCCGGGCTCAGGATCTTCGAAAAGGACGAGTCGCTCTTCAAGGCCGTGCCCGTCCCCGGCGGACAGGCCCTGAAGGAAGCCCGCGTGCTGGCCGCGTTCTACGATCACGACGTCTTCATCAACATGCCCATCACCAAGGACCACGCCGGCAACAAGTTCACCGGGACCATGAAGAACCTCATGGGGCTGAACTCGCCGGGGAACAACCGGACCTTCCACCGGCCCAACTGGAAGACGGACCCCGACGACGTCGCCCACCTCGAACAATCGATCGTCGACCTCAACAAGGCCCTCAAGCCGGCCCTCAACGTCGTCGACGCCACCGAGTTCATCGTCACCAACGGGCCCTTCGGGCCGGGCGAGCTGCTCAAGCCGCGCAAGGTCGTCGCCGGCACGGACCGGGTCGCTATCGACGCCTACTGCGCTTCGCTCTGGGGCCTGAGGCCGGCGGACATCGTCCAGATCCAGCGGGCCTCGGAACAGGGCCTCGGGACGATGGACCCGGCCAAGGTCGTTGTCAAGGAGGTCCGCGTCTAGCGGTCCGCATGAGCGCCGTACGGGATAGGAGCCGGATCGCCGTCGGCGTCTTCGCCGCCGTTCTGGCCGCTTCGATCGTCGCGGCGGCGCGGTCGGCCGGCCCCTTGCGCGCGTATCTGCCGGCGGATGGCGCGGCGCCCGGCTGGGCCCGGGACGGCGATCCCCAGGAGTTCGAGGGCGAGGACCTCTACACCTACATCGACGGCGGGGCCGAGATCTACCAGGAATACGGGTTCCGCCGGGTCGCCGTCCAGGACTACAGGAACTCCCGAGGCAAGTCCGTCTCGCTCGAGATCTTCGAGATGGAATCGCCCGCCGCCGCGTACGGGATGTTCACATTCAAGAGATCGGGAAAGGGGCGGAGCCTCGAGCTGGGCGGCGGCGGCGAGATCGAAGCCTACTACCTGAATTTCTGGAAGGGGCGATTCCTCGTCACGCTGACAGGATTCGACGAGGCGGCGGAGACGCTCGAAGGGCTCGCCGCGGTCGGGCGGGTCGTGGATACCAAGCTTCCGGACGGGGGAGAAACGCCCGGGCTCGTCGCGGCGCTTCCGGCCGAAGGCCTCCGGCCCGGGAGCGTCAAGTACCTCAGGGGGCTGCTCGGGCTCGCCAATATCTACCCCTTTTATACGGCCCGGGGCCTGGGCTTCACGGACGCCGTCCGGGGCCTTTACGACGGCGAGGAGACCTTGATCCTGCTCGACTACGGCTCGGCCGAGGCCCGGCACGCGGCTTGGCTCGAGCTCCGGACCGAGCTCGAGAGGTCGGAACGGTTCGAGCCCGGCAAGGATTTCCTGGCGGACGCCGTCGTATACATCGACGGGAAAGGACAGTACGTCGCCTTGGGCGAGGCGGGCGGCCTGCTCGTCATCGGGATCGCCTCCACCCTGGAGTGGGCCTTGACGACCGTCGCCCGGGTCCGCTGATCCGGCGCTCGCGGCGCCGGCCGTTACTGCAGGACCTGCTTGACGATGTCGACCAGCCCCAGCGCGTACTCGATCTCCGTGATCGGGATCTTCTTGGCCTGGGCCAGCTTGGTGAAGCGGCCGTCCTTGTTGCTGTCCTTGGTGACCACGATATAGTCGGCCAGGGGGGCCACGGCGTCGATCATCCGCTCGTTGTCGCTGCCTACCGGGCCGCGCTTCGACTCGCCGCCGATGTGGACGGCCATGACGAAGATCTTCTTCTGCTTGCAGAGCTCGATGACCTTCTTCAGACGGGCCTCCTCGCTGTCGAGGGTCAGGCCCGAGGCGCCCATGCCCTTGAGGCTCGCTCCGATGGCGAAGATGACGGCCTTGTAGGGGGTCCCGGCGGGATATTTGGACGTGTCGGTCGTGCTCTCGACGTGGAAGCCGGGGCCCGACTCGCGCCCGCCGAGGCCGACGCCGTCGGCCACCATCTCGGGCGTCGGGACGTCGCAGTAATCGTAGGCGATGCCCGCCTCGTCGAGGACGATGTTGACCGTCGTGACGTCGGTGCTCTGCCCGGCCGAGGTCGTCAGCACCGGCAGGCCGGCTTTGGGGACGGCCTGCCCGGCGAAGACGAGAGCCAGGCCCAGGACCGCGACGGCGGCCGCGAAGGCGAAGGGGATTCTCTTGTTCATTCCAGGTCTCCTTTTACTTCTTGACGGGTTCCATGAGGATGTCGAAGGCCCGGACGGCCTTGATCCACCAGTCCGGGTCGGCCGTGGGGATGCGCCCCCGGCTTCGCTTCCGGGCGTCGTACATCCCGAGATGGTTGTATTTCACCAGGATGTCGTCGCCGAGCGTCCACCAGGCCTTGACGACGTTCTGGGCGTTGTTCAGGCTGAATCCCGTGAGGGTCTTGATCGCCTCCCGGGGGCTCCGCTTGTACTGCTCGGCGGCCAGGGCGTCGATCTCGGCGACGCGCGCCACGGCCCCGTCCTCCCATTCCTTCTGGGCGGCCTTGACGTCCTCGATGGCGGCGTTGTAGGCGACCTGGACGTGGAAATCGACGTAGTCGAAGGCCCAGCGGGCCGAGTCGCGGCTGAATACGAAGTGGTCGCCGAGCGCGAACGACTTGGGCATCTCGGTCGCCCCGGCGTAGAAGGGGATGTAGCAGGAGGTGTCCTGGACGCCCAGGGCGATCCAGACGATTCCGCCGATGGGGTCCGGCAGCCCGGACCGGCACTGCGTCAGGCTCGTATACTCGACGTTGGGCACGCTGATGAGCCGCGTCCCTTTATAATAGTGCGGGTTCTTGAAGGGGCCGCCGCGGATGCCCTGTACGGGATCGAAGATCGTGCCCTGGGACTTGTCGCGGGTCAGGGCCATGACGTCCTGGACGGAGACCTTCTTGTCCGGCTTGACCGAGAAGGGGAAGTCCATGTTGGGCGTCTCGGGCTTGAACTTCTTGGACGGCGCGACGAGGTCGTAGAAGCGCCACATCCGGGAGCGGCGGCCCTGCGTGGTCATGGCGCTGCCTTCGGCGGGAGAGTAGGCCTTCTTCCAGTTGAACGGCTTGCCGCCCTTGGGGTCGTAGAAGCCCATGTCGACGGCCAGCGAGACGACGTTGGGAGAGGCCATGAAGAAGTCCGTGTTCGCCAGGTCGATCTCGCCGATCCGCGATTCGTTGGGACAGACGCTGACCTCGTCGTCGGGGACCCGCTGGGCGCACCAGACGGCGCCCGGCTTGCCGCTGTCGGGGGTCCACAGGGGGCCGGCGGGCATGATCTCGAACATCCAGACTTCCTTGGGATCGGCGATGGCCAGCATCTCGCCGTCGTCGTGGAAGCCGTAGCCGTACTTCTCGGCGAGCGAGCCTATGACCTGGATGGCCTCCCGGGCCGTGGCGGCCCTCTCCATGGCCAGGAGCGTCAGCATCGTCAGATCGAGCTTGGCCGAAGGGGTCGGGTTCGGCAGCTTGCGCTGGCAGCCGATGGTCGACTCGCCGATCGCGACCTGCTTCTCGTTCATGTAGCCGAACATGCCGTGGTGGTAGGCGTAGGTGTGGGCGACCTCGGGGATCTCGAGGCCGGCGAAGTCCTTTTTATAGAGGTCCCACTTGAGCCCTTCCGCCGGCGGCCAGGTCTTGTACTGGGAGACGTGGTAGATCTTCCGGGTCGAGCCGGGCTTGTGGTCGGCGGCCGGGACGTGGCGCCAGGTCCAGTCGCACGTGCCGCAGTCGCAGGTATGGGTCGTCATGGTCGACCCGTCGGTCGAGGCGTCCTTGCCGACGAGGATGGACGTGCAGCTGTCGCCGGTCAGGACGTCGGGGGCGGACGCTTGCGGGCCCTGGCCGCCCGAGGCCGGGCCGTGACCGGCCAGAACGACGGCCAGGACGATCGCGCCGAGGACGGCGGTGAGTCGTTTCGCGTTCATGAGGTGCTCCTTGTTCGGGGGTCTCTAACGGTCACTTGGCGGGCTCGGTCAGGACGTCGAAGGCCCGGACGGCTTTGTTCCACCACTCCGGATTGGCCGTGGGAATGCGCCCGCTCCGGCGCTTTTCGGCGTCGTAGAGGCCGAGATGGTTGTATTTCACCCAGATGTCGTCGCCGAGCTTCCACCAGGCGGCGACGACGTTGGTCGCGTTGTTGAGCGAGAAGCCGGTCACGTATTTGACCGCTTCCTTGGGGCTTCGTTTGTAGAGGTCGCCCGCCTGCCGGTCGATCTCGGCGATCCGCTCGAGGGCCCCGTCCTCCCAGGTCTTCCGGGCCGCCTTGACGTCCTCGATGGCGGCGTTGTAGGCGACCTGGACGTGGAAGTCGACGTAGTCGAAGGCCCAGCGGGCCGAGCCCCGGTCGAGCACGAAGTGGTCGCCGGTCGAGAATGACCGGGGGATATCGGTGGTCCCGCCGTAGAAGGGGACGTAGCAGGACGTGTCCTGGGCGCCCAAGGCGACCCAGACGATGCCGCCGATCGGGGCCGGCAGCCAGGACCGGCACTGCGTCAGCGTCGTGTACTCGACGTTGGGGACGCTGATCAGGCGCGTGCCTTTGTAGTAGTTGGGATTCCGGAACGGGCCGCCGCGCAGGCCCCGGACCGGGTCGAACGCCGTGCCTTCGGACTTGTCGCGGGTCAGGGCCATGACGTCCTTGGGCGAGAGCTTGGCGTCGGGCTTGACCGAGAAGGGGAAGTCCATGTTGGCCGTCTCGGCCTTGAACTTCTGCGACGGAGCGACGAGATCGAAAAAGCGCCACATCCGGGAGCGGCGCCCTTCCGAGCTGGCCGCCGAGCCCTCGGCGGGCGAGTAGGCTTTCTTCCAATTGAACGGCTTGCCGCTCTTGGGATCGTAGAGGCCCGCCTCGATGGCGAAGGACTCGACGTGGGCGGAGGCCATGAAGGCGTCGGGGTCGCCGAGGTCGATCTCGCCGATCCGCGATTCGTTCGGGCAGACCGAGACGTGGCCGTCGGGAACCCGCTGGGCGCACCAGACCGCGCCGGGCTTGCCGGACTGGGGGGTCCAGAGCGGGCCGACCGGCATGATCTCGAAGACCCAGATCTCCTTGGGGTCGGAAACGGCCAGCATCTCTCCGCCGTCGTAGTAGCCGTAGCCGTGGGTCTCGGCGAGCGAGCCCATGAGCGCGATGGCCTCGCGGGCCGTCCGGCAGCGCTCCATGGCCAGGAGCGTCAGCATGGTGATGTTGGTGGCCGGCGTCGGCGTCGGATTGCCGAGCTTGCGGACGTTGCCGATGGTCGATTCGGCGATGGCCAGCTGCTGGTCGTTCATGTAGCCGAAGACGGCGTGGTGATAGCCGTAGGTGTGCGGGACCTGGGGGATCTCGATCCCGGAGGGGTCCTTGAGGACCATGGCCCACTTGCCCCCTTCCGACGGGGGCCAGGTCCGGATCTGGTCGATATGGTAGAGCTTGCGCGTCGCGTTCGGCTTGTGATCGGCGGCCGGGACATGGCGCCAGGTGAAATCGCAGACGCCGCAGTCGGCGGCGTGCGTGCTCATGACCGAGCCGTCGGTCGAGGCGTCCCTTCCGACCATGATGACGGTGCAGGCTTCCGAACGGAGGTCGGCCTGCTCTCCGGGAACGGCGGACGAGGGACGGTCCAGGCTGACGCCGCCGGCGAGGACGAGCACGGCGGCCACGGCCAGGGCGGCAGGGATCGCTTTTCTGATGAACATCTCGGGCACCTCCGGGGGCGGCGCGCCGGGGCGGCCCCGCTCAATTCATGATGACCGCGCCGGGCGCGGCCTTGGACGGATCGGTCAGATAGCGGCCGACCCCTTCCCGGACCACGTCGGCGTAGCGCGGCACGCCGCGGACGGCGATGGCCCGGTCCGCGGTCTTCTTGGAGAACTGCCGCATGATCTCGAGGGTGACGGACAGATTCTGGCCGACCCTCTTGTCGAGCGGCCAACCGGATTCGTCGTAGGGGACGAAGAGCTTTTTTTTCTTGGCCAGACTGAGCAGGAAGGGGTCCTTTCCGTCGAGCAGGAGCTTGACCGTCTTGGGACCGGTCGGCTGGTCGAGGAAGGGGATGGGGGCCTCCAGGAGGAAAGGCAGGGCCGGGCCGTGGTCGCCGATCTCCCGGTGGGACAGGCCCCGGAAGCCGGCGGGCGACGGCTCGACGTGGTTCTCGAAACCCTCCGTGGCCTTGACCGTCAGCGAGGCCAGCGTGGCGATCTTGACCGACTTCTCCGGGGCGACGATGCAGTTGGTGACGGGGAACATCGTCTCGGCGCCGTGGACGTCAATGGCGACGTCGACCGCCTCCCGCCGCATGAGCTCCATGGCCCCGTAGGTCACCCGCTCCATGAGCGGGCCGCCGGCCCGCCCGGGCCAGGTCCGGTTGCTGTTGCGGACGTCGATGTAGGAGAGGAGCTGGCGGTCCGGGTAGTGGATGTAGACGTCCGGGTCGGGCCACTGGTCGAGGGGCGAGGCGTCGCGGTTGCCGTAGCGGAACCGGCGTGCGCCCCAATCGGTCGCCACGTCGAAATAGAGGGGATAGCCGTCCCCGGCCCGGGTGTTGCGGCTGCCGCTGTTGTTGAAGAAGGGGATGACGAAGAGCGTGCCCTTCTCGACGACCGCGTGCTCGATGATGACCAGGGCCGAAAGCATGCCCTCGGGCTCGTTCGAGTGGGTGTTGCCCATGATCAGGGCCTTGCCGCCGGGTTGTTTCCCCTCGAGGACGAAGACGAAGGTGTCGCCGGCCGTGCCGGCCAGCTTCGGCGAGAACTCGCTCAGGCGCCGCACCGCGGTCACCCCCGGCCCCTTGACGACCGGGACGTCGTGATGGCGGTGCCGGACGAGCGGCAGGCCGCCCCAGAGGGCCAGGCCGATGGCGGCTCCGGCCGCGGTCGCTTTATAAAGGAAGTCCTTGTTCATGCCGCGCCCCTCATTTCCACCGCAGGAGCCTGAGGACCAGGGGAAGCATGATCAGGAGGTAGAGGACGACATCCTGACGCTTGTCCTTCTCCCGGACCAGGTTCCAGGCGGCCAGGACGAGCAGGAAGGCCGCGATCACATAGTAGGCGATCATGATGATCATCGGAGGGTGCCTCGCATGCCGCTACATGCTCCATTTGACCAGGAAGGCCAGTTTCGAGCTGAAGACGATCATGGCCATGGCCACGGCCGTGATGGCCAGCCAGGGCAGCCAGGTGGCCTTGAGGAAGTCCTGGTAGGAGCCCTTGTATCCCGAGACCATGGTGCTCAGGCGGCCGATCAGGGCCGTTGGCGGCAGGCCGTCGCCCAGGGGCCAGAGGAGGCTCAGTCCGGCGATGACGACCGTAGCGTGATAGCCGATCGAATCCAGGTACCAGATGAGCGGGATGCCGATGATGGCCGCCGCGCCGTAGGTCAAAACGCCCTCGGAGAAGGGAATGATGAGGGGCAGGAGGAAGAAGAGGAGCAGGAGCGGCGTCGAGATGACGGCGAACGAGATGAGGCCCCGGACGCCGGTGGCGGTCATGATCTGCTGGAGCATGCCGACGACGACCGTGGTCGCGAGCAGCGGGAGGAGCCGCTTGACCGTGTCCCGGGCCAAAGGCAGGACGGCGATCCGCTTCGGGCTGAGGAGCAGGGCCGCGGCGGCGGAGATGGCGAACTCCAGGGACAGCCCGAAGATGGGCGTGGCGAACGGCCAGACGCGGTAGGCCGCGACCAGTCCGAAGAAAACGAGGAAGGGGATGAGCACCCGCCACCAGGTCATGCCCGGCGGAGGCTCGGGGAGCTCGGCCGGTCCCGCCGCGGCGCCCTTCTCTTTCTTGAGGCCGAGGACGAGCATGGTGAAGGCCCCCAGGATCAGGACGGGGATGCCCAGCGTGAACTCGAAACCGACGTAGGGGATGGCCGTCCCGGCGCAGAGGATCATGGCCCAGATATTGACCGGGGGGGCGGCCGCGCTCAGGCCGGCCACGATGAAGAGGATGGCAGCCACCCGCTTCGGGCCGATGCCCAGGCGGCCGAGGGCCATGGCCACCGGGGCCCCGACGACGAGGAGGGAGACGCTCCCGGCCCCGGTCAGGGCGCCGGGGATGAGGACGATGACCATCAGGACGAGCAGGGCCAGGACCCGCCAGCGGCCGAAAGCGCGGAGGGTCGCCCGGACGACGTAGACGACGCCGCCGGAGCGGTCGACGATGGTCATGAACAGCGTCGCCGTGAAGAAGACCAGCATGACGTCGAGGTAGGTGAAGGAGCCCTCGACGAGATGCCGGCCGAGCTCGCCGAGGGGCGGCGTGGCGAGGAAGGCGCCGGCCAGGCCGCCCGCGACGGCGGAGGCGAAGATGCCCAGCTCGACCGAGAGCCTGGCGGCCTTGGCCGCGACATAGGCCGCGACCATGACTCCGAGGATGATGAGGATCTGCGTCGTCATGTTGAGACGGGCATGATACCCGAATCCCGAGGGCCAGGTCAACCGGAAACGGCGGAGGAGTCGTCGTCGTTATAGACAACGCCCGGGGATTCGGCTAAGATAGCGGCGGAAAGGGGTCGAAAGGAGTTTCGACCTATGCCTACAGCCAAGCCTCCCGTCCGGGAGGGAAATTCCCATCCGTTCCGTCTTCCGCTACAATGGACTCAGCCAAGGAGGAAACCCATGCGGACTTCCGCGTTGTCCAAGATCCTGGTCGTCCTGAGCCTGGCCGGCTTCGTCCTGGCCGTCGGCGCGCCGGACCTCGGCGCCCAATGGTATGGGCGGAACAAGGTCCAGTACCAGAAATTTGACTTCCAGGTCATGAAGACCCGGCACTTCGACGTCTATTTCTATCTCCAGGACCAGAGCACGGTGAAGATGGCCTGCCTCATGGCCGAGCGCTGGTACGCCCGGCTGTCCCGGATGTTCAACCACGAGCTCAAGGGCCGCCAGCCCCTCATCCTCTACGGCAGCAGTCCCGAGTTCCAGCAGACCACGGTCACCCAGGACGTTCTCGGCGAGGGCACGGGCGGATTCACGGAGTCGTTCAAGCGCCGCATCGTGCTGCCCTACGGCGCGTCGCTCAACGAGACCGACCATGTCATCGGCCACGAGCTCGTCCACGCCTTCCAATACGACATCATGTTCCAGGGCCATTCCGACCAGGCCCGGGGCAACGACGCCGCCCTGCGCATCCCGCTCTGGTTCATCGAGGGCATGGCCGAATACCTGTCCATCGGCCCGGTCGACGCCAACACCGCCATGTGGATGCGCGACGCCGTCCGCCGCAAGCAGCTGCCGCCGATCCAGAAGCTCCAGGACTCCTATAAATACTTCCCCTATCGCTGGGGCCAGGCCGTCTGGGCCTATATCTGCGGGCGCTGGGGCGACGAGATCATCGGCAAGATGATGAAGTCCGTCGGCCGCACCGGCGACTACGAGATCATCCTGGAGAGCATGCTCGGCATCAAGCTCAAGCAGCTCTCGACCGACTGGCACAAATCCATGCAGGAGGCCTACCTGCCCCTTCTCGAGCAGACGAAGACGGCCGACAAGTTCGCCAGGATCCTGTTCCAGGGCGTCGAATCGAACCCCTACAACGTCGCCCCGTCCATCAGCCCCGACGGCAAGTCCCTGGTCTTCCTGTCGACCCGCGACCTCTTCTCGATCGACATGTATGTGGCCGACGCCGACACCGGCAAGATCCGCCGGAAGATCATCTCGACGGCCGTCGACCCCCACTTCGAGAGCATCCAATTCATCAAGTCCGCCGGGGCCTTGGACGCCGAGGGCAAGAAATTCGTCTTCGGCGGCGTGGCCAAGGGCCGCCCCATCCTGACGATCATC
>JBFYNT010000057.1:0-9722 GCA_041304225.1 Candidatus Aminicenantota bacterium | reverse complement strand
GAGGAGGGCGGCAACCGCGTCCCGGCGGTCGTTCATGGAAGCCAGGTGGAGCGGCGTCTTCCTGTCCGCGTCCTGGAGATCGAGCTTCGCCCCTTTGTCGATGAGGAACGAGACGAGGTCCGCGTTCCCGAGGGACGCGGCGTAATGGAGCGGGGTCCAGCCGAAACGGTCGGCTTTGGACGGCGAAAAGCCCTTTTCGATGAGAAGTCCGACGATCTCGGCCGAACCACCGGCGGCTGCGGAATGGAGGAGCGTTTCGCCCGAAGGGCCGAGCGCCGCGAGATCCTGGCCGCCATCGGTCAGCCGGCGGAAGAGCCTCGTCAGGCCCCTGGCCGCGGATTCGGAGAGAGCGCCTGTCCATTTATCGCCGGACGTCGGCACCTTGGCCCCTTTCTCGAGGAGCAGGTCGACGAGGTCGGCTTTGCCCCGCCAGGTCGCGAGCTCGAGGGCGGTGGAGCCGAATTTGTCCTCGGCGTTGACGTCCGCCCCGGCTTCGATGAGGACGCGGCCGGTGGCGGCCTGGCCCCGCTCGCGGGCGCACAGGACCAGGGCCGTCCGCTGGTAATCGTCCCGCGCCTCGATCGCGGCGCCCCGTTTGAGGAGGGCGGCTACGGCGTCCCGGCGGTCGTTCATGGACGCCAGGTGGAGCGGCGTCTTCCGGTCCGCGCCCTGGAGATCGAGCGGCGCTCCTTTGTCGATGAGGAATGAGACGAGGTCCGCGTTCCCGAGGGCCGCGGCGTAATGGAGCGGCGTGTCGTTGTCGCCGTCGCGCTCGGTGGCGAGCTGAGGCGATCTCTCGATCAAGGCTTTCACGGCGGCGGCGTCGCCCTTGCGGAGCAGGTCGAAGACCTCCTGGGGCCGCGCCGGGACGGCCAGCGCCAGCATGAGGGAGAGGATCAGGGTCGGTTTCTTCATCGCAACCTTCTTGCGGGGATCATTCCCCGATCCGGCCGTTCGCGTAGACGAACTTCTGTCCCATGGCCATCGGGACATGGACGCGCAGGCCGGGGAAATTGGCCTCGAACGTTCTTTGAAAGTCCAGGTACATCGCATCGCCCGCCCGGGCGTGCATGGGAAAAGCGGCCCGGACGCGGAATTTCCGGAAAAAGTCCTCTTCTTGAACGGTATATTTTTCTCCGGGGGCCGTCACCGGGAAGACGAAGGCCAAGTCGATCGCGGCGGCCTTGGTCTTCAGATGATCGTGCTCGGCGGCCGGGTCGGCGGGCTGGCAGTCTCCGTTGTGGTAGATCACGAGGCCGTCGACCTTGACGAGCCAGGCCACTTCGGGGACGCCGGAATGGTGGGAGTTTATGGTCGCGATCTCCAGTCCGTCGGCCGCGAGCTCGGCCCGCGGGCCGACAAGGTAGTTGTCGGCGGGGTCCTCGGCCGCCTTCCAGCCGAAATAATAGGCGATGTCGGGGACGGCCTGCTTCCAGGTCAGGATGACGGGATCGTAATGGTCGTCGTGCGCGTGGGATACGAAAACCCGGACCTTCAGATCCTTGATCTCCTCCGGGGCGATCCAGCCGTTGGCCAGCGAAGGACGGTCCGGGCGGGACTTCGGCTGACGCCCGTCACGCTTCTCCTGATAATCGAAGATCAAGAGATGATCGGCGGTCCTGATGGCGTAACCGCAATGGCCTAGGTACCCGACGAGCGCGCCGGCCGGCGACGGGGCCGCCAGGGCCTTCTTCGGGATCAGCTCGCCGGCGCTGGCGTCGCAGAGCTCCTTGACGGGCGCGCTTTCGAAGCCGTCCCCGGGAGGCGGGCCGCCGCCGCGCGGCCCGATGAGGACGCGTTCCTTGACTAACGTCACTTTGTCCGGGTACAGCTCGGGACCGGCGGGGAGGTCGACGAGACCGGCGGCTTTCACCGTCGTGTTCCCGACGCAGAAGGAGGCGACGATCAATCCCGCGGCATGGGCGTCTTGAACGAATTTCAGGACCGTCCGGTTTTCGTTGAACTTCCTCCACTGTGGGCCGCTCGGGATGATGAGGGCATCGTAGCCGGAGAAGTCCTTCAGGTCGGGGATGAGGAGGTCGCTCCGCAGCACGACGTCGCGCTTCTTGTTGTAGCAGCCCCGGTATTCGGCCTCGACGCCGACCCGCTTCATTGCCCAGCCCCGGGCCTCGATCTCCTTCGCCAACGGGAAATAGGCGTCGCCGAACCACTCGCCGAGGAGAACGAGGACGTTCAGGGGACGGGCGGAGGGGGGGCCGGACGGGCAGGCCGGAGCCGGCCCTCGGCCAAACAGCAACAGGATGCCGAGAACCGCGTAGCCCAAGGCCTTTTTCGTGGGAACGTTCATTGCCCCTCCCTTCGATGATAATGCCTTCGCCCCAAGGGAGCAATATTCGGGCCAGCCTTCTCTCGGGGGGGATGGTCCGCCGGGCTGTAAAAAAACTTGACGGGAGGGCGAAGGGGTGACAACCCCGCCTTAATTCCTATATAATACATAGGAATATCGGCCTTAGAAGCCGGAAGGAGCTTCTGCCATGAGACACACGTCCGCGATCCCACTGGCCGCCGCCGCGGCGCTCGTCGTTCTGTCGGCCTTGGCCGTCGCCCAGCCCGCCGGCTCCTGCTGCAACTCGCCGGGCGTCACGCCGAGCGGCGCGCAGGGAGAGCCCGTCTTCCAGGACCTGCCCAAGCCGGGCAAGAAATGCTGGATCGGCGAGGTCAACTACTTCACCTGGGAGTTCGACAAGACGCCGAAGATGGGCATGTCCGTCCTCATCGTCAAGCTCTACGACAAGGACGGCCGGCGCGTCTCCGACCTCACGGTCACGGGCCGCTCCGACATGCCCTCCATGCGCGGCGCCCACGACTCGGGGGAGGTGGCCTTCAAGACGAACAGGGCCGGCGACTACCTCATGCCCGTCAACGTGGTCATGCCGGGCGATTGGGAGGTCCTGCTGACCTTCTCGCGCAACGGCATCGTCATCTTCCGGGGCCGCCTCGCCTTCGATGTCTGATCCGGGAGGCTCCGGAGGGACCGGTTCCAAGCGAGGCCGGCTCGCCGTCCCCGTTCTCTTGATGGCGGCCCTCGCCGTGGGCCTGCGCGCCCAAGGCACGCTCTTGTTCCTCGAGCTCCAGGCCGTCGGCGCCTACCAGACGGCCGCGCGCGAGGTCGAACTCTACTCGCTCATGCCCGACGACGTCATGCAGAAGCCCAGCCTCGGCTTCGACCTGGCGAAGCGGTTCTCCGGGAAGACCCGCGACATCGGCGTCCTGGCCGTCCAGGCCCGGCTGGCCTACGACCAGGACGGGACGCACAAGCTCGAGCCCCAGGTTTACAACGCCTACTTCCGGCTCAAGACGCGGCCTGTCAGCGTGTGGATCGGGCACAATCGTCCCGCTCTCGGCCTGTCCTCCGTTCTGGACAGCCACGGCTTGCTTCTGCCCGCTCCGCCCATGCTCGGCTTCGGCTTCGACAGGGATTGGGGCCTGGGCCTCGAACGCGACTTCCCTTCGGGCGGCCTGGCGATCTCGCTGACGGCCGGCAGCGGCATGCCCCTGCATCTCAAGGGCAATTACCTCCTGGCCGCCCGCGTCTTCAAGGGCGTCCCGGCCCGCGACAATTACAGCGTCGGGCTGTCCCTGGCCCACGGGAACGTCCTCGAGACCATGGGCTATTCCCTGGTCATGGACGAACCGCTCGATTGGACCGCGGTGGCGGTCGACGCGACCTACTTCTGGCGGAACATCGAGAACCGGATCGAGGTCCTCCTCGGCCGCCGCGAGGGCTCCGGCGAGTTCCTCCTCTTCTGGCGCGCCGGCCTGGCCCTGCTCGACGAGGGCCGGCTCAAGGTCGAGGCCCAGCCGGCCCTGGCGCGCCGGGCCGGGGCCTGGGACTTGTCCCTCGGTTCCGGATTGACCTATCTGCTGAGCGCGGACCTGTCCGCCCGCTTCATGGTCTTCCACGACAGCGAGCGCCGCGGCGCGAGGCTGGTCCTGCAGCTTTACTACTATAAAGGCCTCTGAGGACGGGAATGAGATGAACGGCAAGATGAGAACGATCCTGTTGTCCGCGGCGGCGATCCTCATCCTGGCCGCCGCGGTCGTCCCGCTCCTGCGGGCCGCCGTGGGCTGCGATCTCAACGATCCGGACCGGGACGTCAAACGGCTCTTCCCCGGATCGACCGGCTACAAGACGCTCTACGTCTCGATCGCCCGGAAGGGCGGCGACGCTCTCCTGCGCCGGATCGAAGCCCGACTCGGCGATAAGTTCACGGGGCTCTTCGAGACGGCCGACGTCCCCTACACGATGTACGAGATATACAAGGGGGCCGACCTTATCGGCTACATCCACGGCGTCAACCAGAAGGGGACCTACGGCGGCCTCCAGGTCTTCCTGGCCCTCGATCCGGCGGGCGTCATCCGGGGCTTCTACATCCAGAAACTGACCTCCCGGGCGGCCAAGGCGTTCCGGGCCCTGGCTTTCGGGCAGCAGTTCCTGGGCCTGAGCCTCGAGGAGTTCGATCGCTACGACGTCGCCACGGGGAAGGAGGACCGGCCCGGGCCGGTCGGGCGCATCGCCAATCCCGATCCCGAGGCCGAGAAGGACTTCCGGGCCATCCTGCGGGCGACCAAGAAGAACCTCATCCTCGTCGACGAGTTCCTCCTCGGCGATCCCCATTTGAATCCCTCAAAGGATGGATCCGCATGACCAAGATCTCCATCTTCGCGGTGGCCTATAAGAACCTCCTGCGCAAAAGAACGCGGAGCCTCCTGACCGTCCTGGGCATCGCCATGGCGGCCTGGGTCCTGGTCAGCCTCTTCGGCTTCAACAGGGGCTATGAGGCCTCCCTCAACCGGGACATCGACAACCTCGGCTTCCAGATGCTCGTCGTGGCCAAGGGCTGTCCCTACGAGGCGGCGACACTGATGCTCAAGGGCGGCACCGGCCTCAAGTACATGGAGGAGACGATCGCCGCGTCGGTCGCCGCCGAGCCCGAGGTCGAGGGCGTCACGCCCATGCTCATGCAGGTCGTCTTCGACCCGAACAAGGGCGAGTCGGGAGGCGTGGCCGCCTTTCTTGGCGTCGACCCCGTCTCGTTTCCGAAGCTCAAGAGCGCCCTGCCGTTCAAGGCCGGGGGCTGGTTCCGGGAGCCCGAGGCGGCCGAGGCCGTCTTCGGGTACGAGGTGGCCGAGCTCGAGCAGCGCGAGGTCGGCGACCTCTACCTTATCCCCGAGAAAGAGGTCGAGGTCAAGGTCGTCGGCGTCCTCGAGCGGACGGGGACCCAGGACGACGGGACGATCTTTCTGCCCATCCGGACGGTCCAGAAGATCTTCGGGCTGCGCCAGCTGACCTCGATCGGCATCAAGGTCAAAAAGGACGCGGACATGAAGGCCTTCGAGGACAAGATGTACAAGCTGCCCGACGTCCAGGTCGTCAGCCTGAGCCAGGTCAAGACGACGATCATGACCCTGGTCTCGACGGCCCGGGTCATGGTCTTCTCGATCGCCCTCATCGCCATCCTCATCGCCATGATGGGCGTCGTCAACACGGTCCTGATGTCGGTGATGGAGCGCCGCCAGGAGATCGGCATCCTCAAATCCATGGGGGCCATGGCCGGCGACATCTTCAAGCTGGTCTGGCTCGAGACCATCATTCTCTGCGTCACCGGCGGCCTCCTCGGGACCGGGCTGGCCCTGCTCACGGCCAAGGTGACCGACGTCCTGGTCCGGGGGCTCCTGCCGTACTCGCCGAGCGGCGGGCTCGTCGCCATCGACACGGGGCTCGTCCTCTCGACCCTGGGGGTGATCACCGCGATCGGCCTGGCCAGCGGGATCTACCCCTCCTGGAAGGCGGCCCGGATGAGGCCCCTCGACACCATCCGCAGCGAGGAGCAGTCGTGAGCGCCCGGACGGTCCCGTCGATCGAAGCCGAGCATCTCCGGCGGGTCTATCGCCGGGGCCCCGAGGAGATCGCCGCCGTCGACGACGTCTCCCTGCGGATCGACAAGGGCGAGTTCCTCTCGGTCGTCGGCCCTTCCGGCTCGGGCAAGACGACCCTCATCAACGTCCTCGGCTGTCTCGACAACCCGACCTCGGGCCGGCTCGTCCTCGAGGGCCGCGCCGTGTTCGAGGACGGCAAAGGGCTTTCGGAAGCCCGTCTGACGCGCGTCCGGCGGGACGTCTTCGGTTACATCTTCCAGAAATTCTACCTCATCTCCACTCTGACCGTGCTGGAGAACGTCGTCCTGCCCTTCACTTTCTTCCGGAAGCCGGGCGCCGAGGAGAACGTCGAGCGCCTCCTGAAGACCCTGGGGCTCGAGAAGCGGGCCGGCCACCTGCCCGGCGAGCTCTCGGGCGGCGAGATGCAGCGGGTGGCCATCGCCCGGGCCCTGGTCAACAAGCCCGCGATCCTGCTGGCCGACGAGCCGACGGGGAACCTCGACACGGCCCGGAGCGAGGAGATCGGGGCCATCCTGCGCGGCCTCAACGAACGGGACGGGCTGACCGTCATCCTGGTCACCCACAATCCCCGCCTGGCCGGCCTGGCCCACCGGACGATCGAGCTCCGGGACGGGAAGGTCCATCCGGCTTGACAGTCCCACCGGGGAACACTACAATCGGGCCACTTTTGGAGAAAAGAGGGAAAATGGTCACAACTCTGGCCCGATTGCTGGCTAACACGGTCGAGTCCTATCAGAAACCCGATCTCATGCTCTTCAAGAAGGAGGGCGCCTTCACGCCCATCTCCACTCGGGAGTTCGGGGATGGCGTCAAGTTCCTGTCCCTTGGGCTGAAGTCCCTCGGCTTCGAGGCGGGGCAGAAGCTCTGCCTGCTGTCGGAGAACCGGCCCGCCTGGACCATGACCGACTTCGCCGCGCTCTGCGCCGGCGGCCTGACCGTGCCCATCTACACGACGCTCGTCCCCGAGCAGATCCGTTACATCATCGAGGATTCCGACGCCACGGTCGTCGTCGTGTCGAATTCCGGCCTATGGAAGAAGGTCGAGCCGCTCCGTCCCGGACTGGCGAAGGTCAAGCACTACATCACGTTCGCCGACCAGGCCCCGGCCGGGGTCCTCACTCTGAAGGCCGTCCAAGACAAGGGCCGGGCCCTGGCGGAGGCCGAGCCGAAGCTGTTCGAGGAGATGGTCGCCCGGGTCAAGCCGGAGGATGAAGCGACGCTGATCTATACGTCCGGGACCACGGGCGTGCCCAAGGGCGTCATCCTGACCCACAACAACCTCGTCACCAATATCCGAACGGCCGCGGACATCATCCGGATCACCTCCGAGGACACGGCGTTGTCCTTCCTGCCGCTGTCCCACGTCCTCGAGCGCATGGTCATGTTCACCTATATGTACAAGGGCTCGACGGTCGCCTACGCCGAGAGCGTCGAGGCCGTGGCCCAGAACCTGATCGAAGTCCGCCCTCATCTCATGGTCAGCGTGCCGCGGGTCTTCGAGAAGATCTACACCAAGGTCATGGACCAGGTCCTGGCCAGCCCGTCCCTGCGCCGGAAGATCTTCTTCTGGGCCCTCAAGGTCGGCAAGTCCTTCTCGGCCCTCAAGCTGGCCGGCCAGCCGATCCCCGGAGGGCTGGCCTTCAAACGGTCGATCGCGGCGAAGCTCGTCTTCTCCAAGATCATCGCCAAGACGGGCGGCCGGGTCCGTCTCTTCGTCTCGGGCGGCGCGCCGCTCTCGAAGGACATCGCCGAGTTCTTCTTCGCCATCGGCCTCGTCGTCCTCGAGGGCTACGGGCTGACCGAGACCTCCCCGGTCATCTCCATCAACACCTTTGAGGCCACGCGCCTGGGGACGGTCGGCAAGGTCATCCCCGGCGTCGAGGTCAAGATCGCCGCCGACGGCGAGATCCTGGCCCGCGGGCCCAACATCATGAAGGGATATTACAAGAAAGAGGCGGAGACAAGGGAGGTCTTCGAGGACGGCTGGTTCAAGACGGGCGACATCGGCCGCTTCGACGCCGACGGCTTCCTGGCCATCACCGACCGCAAGAAGGACCTCCTGGTCACATCGGGCGGCAAGAACATCGCCCCCCAGCCCATCGAGAACCTGCTCAAGACGAGCCCCTACATCGTGAACGCCGTGGTCCTCGGCGACCGCCGGCGCTTCGTCGCGGCCCTGGTCGTGCCCGACCACGACAAGCTCAAGGCGTACGCCAAGGCCCAGGGGATCGCCTTCGGGACCGACGAGGAGCTCTGCCAGGACCGGCGGATCGTCGATTTCCTCAAGTCGGAGGTCGACCGGGCGACGCCGCTCCTGGCCTCCTACGAGCGGATCAAGAAGATCGCCGTGCTGCCCCGCGACTTCGACATCGAGCGGGGCGAGATCACACCGTCCCTCAAGGTCCGGCGGGCCAACGTCACGGCCGAATACCAGGACGCCATAGATGCCTTATACAGGGAAGAGGCGTCCGAGGGGCGGGACGACGGGGCGATCGGGGGCTGAGCGGGCCCGGCGCTATTCGGCGGTCGGGGGCTCGGACTTGACCGGCTCGGGCTTGACCGTACAGTAGAGGATCCGGCCGCAGGCCTCGCAGAGGATGACTTTGGTCTTGTCCCGGATCTCGTTCAGCATCTGCGGCCGGACGCGCATGTGGCACATGGCGCAGAAGTCCCCGGTGACGGGGGAGAGGGCGGCCCCGCCCTTCTTCTGGGCGAGGGCTTCGTAGAGCGTGAGCTGTTCGCGGGGGATGCGGGGGAGGAGGGCCTCCCGGTCCTTGACGAGCCCCGCGTGCTTGGCCTCCGTCTCCTTCAGCTTCTCGTCCAGGACGACCTTCTCCTTCTTGAGGACGTCCTCCTCCTGGCCCTGTTTGTGGAGGGCGGCCTTGATCTCCTCCTCGACGTCGTCGGCGGCCAGCATCTCGGCGATGATGGCCTCCTCGAGGGCGTCGATCTTGCGCTGGGTCTCCTCGATCTCGTGGAGGAGCGAGGTGTATTCCTTGTTGGTCTTGACCTCGTTGAGCTGGCGCCTGTACTTCCCGACCTGGACCTTCAGGTCCTTGACGTCGTTCTCGAGGTCGCGGCGCTTCTTCTGGTTCTGGGCCATCTTGTCCTTGGCGTCGGCGACCAGCTGGGTGGTGGACTGGATGCGCTTGTCGACGTCCTGGACGAGGCGGGGGATGCCTTCGATGACCAGAGAGGCATTCCGGATGTCGGTATCCAGCTGCTGCAGCTGGATCATCAGGTCGAAGTCGATGTCCACGTCCCGCCTTTCTTCCGGCCCTCGGTCACATGGGCCTACCAGGATTCGAACCTGGGACCTGCCGGTTATGAGCCGGTGGCTCTACCACTGAGCTATAGGCCCTCGGCCCTTCTTTATAACAAAATATTGACAAACCGTCAATTAGGCGTAGTGGGGATGTTCCCGTTTTTCCCGGGAAAAACAGGAACAGCCTCATTTCATTAATGGTTGTTCGTAAAGCTCTTGAGCTTGCGGCTGCGGCTCGGGTGCTTGAGCTTGCGCAGGGCCTTGGCCTCGATCTGGCGGATGCGCTCGCGGGTGACCTTGAACTGCTGGCCGACCTCCTCGAGGGTGTGCTCGTTGCCGTCGCCGAGCCCGAAGCGCATCTTGAGGACCCGGCCCTCGCGGTCGGTCAGGGACTTGAGGGCCTCCTCGATCTGCTCCTTGAGGTTGATGTGGATGACCGTGTCGGGCGGTGAAGGGATGAGCTTGTCCTCGATGAAGTCCCCGAGGTGGCTGTCCTCCTCCTCGCCGATGGGCGTCTCGAGGGAGATGGGCTCCT
>JBFYNT010000056.1:0-8864 GCA_041304225.1 Candidatus Aminicenantota bacterium | reverse complement strand
GGCAAGAAGACCTCCAAGAAGGACCTCGGCCGGATGGCCATGAGCTACGGCTATGTCTATGTCGCCGCCGTGGCCATGGGAGCCAACATGAACCAGTGTCTCAAGGCCTTCCTAGAGGCCGAATCGTTCCCCGGCCCCTCGCTCATCATCGCCTACTCGCCCTGCATCAACCACGGCATCGACATGAGCAAGTCCCAGGCGGAGCAGAAGCTGGCCGTGGACACCGGCTACTGGATCCTCTACCGCTACAACCCGCTCCTGGCTAAAGAAGGCAAGAACCCGTTCCAGCTCGATTCGAAGGAGCCCAAGCTCGAGTACGGGGCCTTCCTCCAAAACGAGGTCCGCTACAAGACGCTCGTCCAGCAGTATCCCGACATCGCCAAGGAGCTGTTCGCCCGGGCCGCCGAGGAATCGAAGAAGCGCTTCGAAGCCTACAAGAAGATGGCCGAATAGCTTTTGTGTTCGAACGTTCCCCGGCCCCGGAAGGCTGAGCCTTTCGGGGCTTTTTTTTAGTTCTCCTTCGGATTACGGGAAGTTCCTCTATCGGTCGTTGGTTCGGGGATATCCTCTGGCTCCACGGCCAGATTGACAGCCTTCGTCGGTGGCGATATAAACGGGGCGAACGATCGAACGGGAGGGCGACATGAACGTCAAGACAAGAGGGGTCGTCGGCGGGGCCGTGCTGGCCGCGGTCCTGCTCCTGCAGAGCTGCGCGGCCTTGGGCGACATGGCGTCGGCGTTGGCCAACCTCCAGCGCCTGAAGTTTAAGATCGGGGCCGTCCGGGATTTCCGCCTGCTGGGGATCAGCCTGGGGGGTAAGGCCCGGATCGGCGACCTCGGGGCCGCGAACGCCCTCAGGATCGCCCAAGCCTACGCGTCCAAGAAGCTGCCGGTCGAGTTCGTCTGTGACGTCCTGGCCGTCAATCCCAACGACGGCACGGGCGGCACGCCCAGGACCGTCAGCACCCTGACCGGCCTCGAATGCCGTCTGCTCATCGACGACAAGCCGACGGTCACCGGCAACATCGACCAGCCGATCGAGATCCCGGGCACCGGACAGGAAGCGGTCATCCCCCTGCGGCTCTCGCTCGACCTGCTGGAATTCTTCGGCGACAGGCGCTACGAGGACCTGCTCGGCCTGGCCCTGGCTATCGGCGGCCGGAGCGGCTCGCCCAGCCGGCTGGCGCTCGACGCCCAGCCGGCCGTTTCCACGCCATTGGGACCGATCACATACCCCGGCCGCCTGACGATCGTCAGCGCCGAGTTCCGCTGAGGTCAGAAGATACGGTACCGGCCCTCGGTCATGAGGACTTCTTCCGAGGCGTCAGGGTAACGAAGGACGACCGAATAGACGGAGATCCGCGGCTGTGTGGCCGGGATGTAGATCCGGTCGAGGTGGATGACCGCCTCGGGCCGCGAGAAGGCGGCCGGGCCGACCTGGCCGCCGAAATGGTCGCTCCTCCCGAAGGCGACGTGCAGACCCAGCTTCTCGTCGAGCAGGATCTCGCCGACGGGACCGATGCCGAAATCTCCGAGCACTCCGAAGCCGAGCTCGGCCATGTTCCCGAAAGCCGGCTCGAGGCGCAGACGCTCCGCTTCGTCCCTCCAGGCGGGGCCCAGCGTCGCCGCCGGTCGGACCGCCAGGGCCCGGTTGGCCTCGACGGCGAAGACGAGCACTTCCCCGGATATCTCGACGGGCAGCTCTCCCCGGGTCCGGCTGGCCGGGCCCTGTTCGCCCTCGTAGGGCACGATGTAGGCCTCTCCGCTGGGCAGGTTCCCGGCCGTTCCCTTCTTGGGGAATCGGCCGCCGCTCTCGTGGGCCGTCCGGTAGCGGAGGTCGAAGACCATCCGGTGAGGCTCGAGGCCGTCCTTGATGAACTCGATCTCGGCCTCTTCCGCCCGGTCCAGCCGACCCTTGATCAGGGCCACCCGGCGTCCGACCTCTCCGTAGTCCACGCGAAGGGCGGGGATCATCTTCTCGGAGAATCCGGGCATGGTGGCGGCCCGGAAGCCGTGTCTCGCGGCCGCGTTCTTGAGGGGGGCCGTCGTCGAAAATTCGGTCGGCGCGAGGAAAAGGGGAATGTCCCGAAAGACCGTCTCGAATGCCGTCCGGGTGCCCGCCGAGGCCAGACCCGCCGCGTCGGGCGGCAGGCGGCCGCCGATCTCGAAGGCTTCGGCCGGCAGATCGGCGTTGTTCGAGCCGACGTCGGGGTAGGCGATGAGCCGGACCGCGTCGAGGGGCACGGATGCGGCGCCGCCGCGGAGCAGGGCGAACCACTCCTCGGCCATGTCCCGCCGGGCCCGCCAATCGGGATTGTCTCTCGAAGGATCGCGAGGCACGTCGACGAGCAGGCCCAAGCTCCGGTCTTCGGGATGATCGGGGAAGACCGAGCGGACGAGGTCGACGAGGTCTTTTTGGTTCAAGCGGGCCATGGTCATCTCCTTTCCGGAGGCCCTTCGGGGCCGACGGTCACCTTGACCGCCCGTTCGGGCGAAAGGACCGCCCTGACATAGGCGTTGAGGTCCTCGAGGGTCACCGCGTCGATCGCCGGGCCCAGTTCGGAGAGGTGGCCGAAGCCGAGCCCGAGGACCTCGAATCCGGCGAGGAGCCGGGCCCGGTCGGCCTTGGCCTCGATCGAGCGGAGGAAACGGCCCCTGGCCATGGCCTTGGTCGCTTCGAGCTCGGCGGCGGTCAGGCCGTCCGCGCGGAGCCTTTCGAGCTCCCTGTCGAGGGCCGCCGCTGCCCGGGCCGATTTGGCGTTCTCGGTCTCCAGGAAGACCTCGAGGATGCCGGCGCCGCGCGTCCAGGTCAGCCGCGAGTCTACGGTGTAGGCCAGACGCTCGTCGGCCCGCAGGCCCCATAGGCGCGAACCCGGCCCCTGGCCGATCAGGACTTCGAGGAGGACGCCGCGGGTATGATCCACGGGGGAGGGGGGGGGCAGGGCAAAAGCGCGTCCGATGAAGGTCTGTTTGGTCTCCCGGGTCAGCCGGATATCGCGGTTCTCAGGGACGATCGGCGGGTCCGCCGGTAGGACCGGCCGCTCGCCGGCCGGGAGACCCGAAAAGTGACGTTCGAGGAGGGCTTTGACCAGGCCCGGCTCGAGGTCCGACACGGCCGTGATGAAGACGGAGGATCGGGTGAAGTGACGGCGGTAGAAAGAGACGACGTCCTTCCGGTCTATGGCTTTGAGGCTTTCGTCCGTGCCGAAGGGCGCCGAGCCGTACCCCGCTCCTTCGAAGTAGCCGGCCAGTCCGGCGGCGTGGGCCGCCGAAACGGCATCATCCGCTTCGGCCCGCGCATGGAGCTTCATGAGTTCCTTGGCGCGGGATATCCGAAGCCCGGAGAGCAGGGGATCGGCCACGATCTTCCCGGCCACGCGCAGGGCCTCTTCAAGGTTCTCCGACAGGCACTCGACCATCACCACGGAGAAGTCCTCGAGACAGGCGAAGCTCATCCGTGTCGCCTGGGCCATGAGATCGCAGACTTTGCCTTCGTCGGGGATCTCCAGGGCCAGGCGCGCCGTCATGGCCGCCAGGCCATCGAGCCCCCTCGGAACGGCCGCCAAGCCGCCCGGGACGACGAGGGCGACGACGGTTACGGGAGAGGACACATCCCTGTGCGAGATGAGCGGGATGCCCGAACCGAGGACGGTCTTCTCGGGAGTGCCCCCCGCCGCTTCGGTTCCTTGGACAAGAACGGTCCGCCCGGCGGGACCGGTCATGAGAAACGCCAAGACGAACGCGGCGGCCCGGAGGGCCTCATTCCCGCCGGCGCTCATTTCTTGCCCCCCTTGGGCGGAGCGACGGTGACGGAAGCGTAGGCCGGCCGGCCGAAATACTTGGAGGCCGCGCGCCGCAGGTCCCCGGAGTCGACGCGGCCGATCCCGGCGAGGTAGGAGCCGGGATCCTGGCGTGTGTTGAGGAGCATGTGCCGGACGAAGGACCCGGCCAGCTGCAGGCCCGATTCCTCGGCTTCGCCCGAGGCGAAACGGATCTGGTTCTTGGCGCTCTCGAGGAAATCGAACGCGGTCCTCTCCGCTTCAGGATCGAGGAAATCCTTCTTCGAATAGTTCTCACCACCGGCCCGCTTGAGGAAAGCGACGGCCGCGCGCTCCACGGCCGGGAGGTCCGAGGGGTCGACCTTGACGGAGACGACGGCCGCCCCCCCGTACCGGAGGGCCAGGTAGGCCATGGAGACCCGCTGGACGGTGTCGCGCTCGCCCTGCAGGCGGGCGGACAGCAGGGGATTGATCCCCCGACCGAGGGCCTCGACCAGGACGCTCATGGCGTAGCGGTCGGCGTGGTTGTAGTCGGGGGCGGGGAAAGCGAGATAGATGTAGCCGTCCCGGACATCGCGCTCCCAGCGCACGACCGCGTCCTTCTTGGGCGGGACGGCCATGGACAAGGGCTCCGCGACGATCCCGGTCTTCGATAGGGGGCCGAAGACCTCGCGGACGAGCCGCTCCATGTCGGCCGTCTCGAAATCCCCGACGACGGCCAGGGCGGCGTTGTCGGCCACGAAGCGCTTCCGGTAGAAGCCGAGGAGCGCCTCGACCGTGGCCCCGGCGACGACCTCGCGCCGGCCGTAGACGGAGCGCCCGTAGGGGTGTCCGGCGAAGAGCTCCCGGAGGACCCGGTCCGCGGCGCTCTTTTCCGGGTCGTCCTCCATCTGGCTGAGCTCCTCCAGGATGACCTCCTTTTCGGCCTCGAGCTCGTCGGGACGGAGATCGAGGCCGAAGAGGATGTCTTTCTGGTTGCGGAGCGCGAATCCGGCGTGCTCGGAAGGGAGCGAGATCTCGAAGACGGCCAGGTCCGGACCGGTCGCGCCGTTGAAGTAGGCCCCGTGGCGCCGGATGTCGGCGCCGACCTGGGCTCCCGACCTGGCCGATGTGCCGCGGAAGAGGATGCAGTGCTCGAGGAGATGAACGAGGCCGTTGGTAGCCTCGGTCTCGTTCTTGGAACCCAAGTCGAAGCCGGTGACGACGTGGACGAGGGGCAGGTCGCGCTTCTCGTAGAGGAAGACGCGCAGGCCGTTGTCGAGGACGACGAACCGGCCGGGATCCCTGGCCCCCGGGAGAAGCGGCAGGGCCAGGAGGCCGAGGAGGACCGCGACCGGGAGCCTCTTCGCGGCCGAACGCATGTGCCTGTCTTCCTCGCCGTGCCTCTTCGCGGATCTTTTGCTATTTTAGCACATGGCGGGGCTGAGGGACCATCGGCCTTCGTTTCACGGACCGCTGTCCCGTCGGCGCGGGGGGTATCCGGGCGCCCTACGACCCGCTTTTGGCCGGAGGCGGGATATGCTATCATCGCTCCGAAAGGACCGACCCCTATGAAACCCGAGAGGAAGGCCAGGATCCTGGTCATCGACGACGAGGAGGGGATCCGCAAGTCCCTGAAGATGATCCTCGAATACGAGGGCTACGAGTTCTTCGAGGCCGCGACAGGCGAGGACGGCCTGGAGAAGCTCCGGGAGACGGTCGGGATCGACCTCGTCCTCCTCGACATCAAGATGCCCGGACGCAGCGGCCTCGAGGTCCTGGCCGAGCTACGGGAACGCCCTTTCGTCCCCGAGGTCATCATGATCTCCGGCCAGGGCACCATCCAGGCGGCGGTCGAGGCGACCAAACTGGGGGCTTTCGATTTCCTGGAGAAGCCGCTCCACCGTGAGCGGGTCCTGATCAGCCTCCGCAATGCCCTCAAGCAGACCAGCCTCAACCGGGAGAACCAGGACCTCAAGAAGAAGGCGGAGAAGCGCTACGAGATCGTCGGCAACCACCCCCTCGTCCAGAACCTCTGGATGGAGATCCTCAAGATCGCCCCGACCAACGCCACGGTCATGATCTACGGTGAGAGCGGCACGGGCAAGGAGCTCGTCGCCCGGTCCATCCACGCCCACAGCCTGCGGGCCCGGGAGACCTTCGTCCAGGTCAACTGCGCCGCCATCCCCGAGGAGCTCATCGAGTCGGAGCTCTTCGGCCACGAAAAAGGCTCCTTCACGGGAGCGACCGAGAAGAAGATGGGCAAGTTCGAGCAGGCCGACGGCGGCAGCATCTTCCTCGACGAGATCGGTGACATGAGCCTGCGGACCCAGTCCAAGGTCCTCCGCGTCCTCGAGGAAGGGGAGGTCCAGAAGGTCGGCTCGAGCAAGATCTCCAAGGTCGACGTCCGGGTCATCGCGGCGACGAACAAGGACCTGAAGAAAGAAATGCAGGAGGGGCGCTTCCGGGAGGACCTCTTCTACCGACTCAACGTCGTTCCCCTGTATTCGCCGCCTCTCCGACATAGGGCCGAGGATATCCCGGCCCTCGTCGACTACTTCTCACGGACCTTCGCCGAGGAGAACAACTTCAAGCCGCGAAAGTTCTCCGCCGAGGCCCTCGATGCCATGCGCCGGTACGCCTGGAAGGGCAACGTCCGCGAGCTCCGCAACGTCGTCGAGCGGCTGATGATCATGACCGACCGGGACACGATAGAGGCCAAAGACCTGCCGGAAACCCTGAGAGAGAAGGCCGAGGCCTCCCTGCCCGATGCGGGGGGGGTCAAGACGTTGCGCGAGTTCCGGGACTTGGCGGAGAGGGATTTCCTGCTGGCCAAGCTCGAGGCCAACGGCTGGAACATCTCCCAGACGGCCCGGGAGATCGACACGCCGCGGTCGAACCTCTATAAAAAACTCGAGCAATACGGCATCAAGGTAACGGCCGGAGCGGGCGAGACGGTCGCCTCTCCTTCCCGCGAGGGGGGAGAGGAGGAAAGTCCGGGCTCCGAAGATTCTTGACCCCTTTCCGTTTGAACACGCCTTTACCGGAGGCGGCTTCATCCGCTAGGACCCGCAGTCGACCCTCTCGTAGCGGGGGCGGTTGACCGTTCCCTTCAAATGAAAGCAGTGTCTCTGGCCGCTCGTCAAACTCAGACTGTTGAAGACCCTGGTATCTCTCAGCGATGCGAGCGGTTTGGCTTCGAGCCTGATGTTCGTCGCGCCGTCCGGCACGGTGATGGTCGCCTCTTGGCCTAAGGAAATGTTGTCGTTCCGCCTGATATGCTGGGTGCGCCCGCCGCTGTCGGTGTAGCTCACATTGACCCAGTCCACCGTGTATCCGATACCGCTGACCGCTTTGATCTTGATGATGGTGTTGCTCGCGGTTCGGGTGGCTCTGTCCTCAAAATACTGGTTGAAATACTCATCCAGGTAATTACTGGTCGGGTTGCTGACATCCCTCAGGTTGTTCTTCCAGTCATCCAGATCATGCGCGCCCCGCAACGCCTGCGCGATCTGCCGCAGAGTATAACCGCTGACGCGATCGAGAGGATACTCATTGTCCGCGTCACGCTGGTTGTGATTGTCCCTGAGGTCTTCCACGACGGGTCTGATGTAGAGGTGTTCGCCGGAGGCCCTCCGCTCGGCATAGGTATATAGCGCCAGCGGTTGGTTTTGGTAATTCGCCAGTTCATCGGTACTCGGATTATAGCGCCGTCTTGTATAGATCGCTTGCGGTCCGCAGGCCCAGCTTTCGCCGTACGCGGCCCTGAGGCTGTTGACCAAACCCCAGGACCCTACAAATGACGCGTAGGCGGTCCTGTCCACCTGGGCATGGACGACGTGGGACAATTCATGCGCGACGATCCAGAAGATGTCTTCGCTGCTCTTGCCGTACACCCGGAGTATGACATCCTGGATCCCTGTCATCGGGGTCGTGGAGGTACCGGCCTCGTAATACCCGCAAATCTGAGCGTTGCTCTTCATCGGCAGGGCGTCCTGCCTCGCGAAATCCTTAAAGAACTGGGATGCGTTATAGATCGTGGCCCAATACCAATGGTGCTCGTCCGTTTCCCTGAATGTGTGATTGAGCGGTCCTTCGCGGGCGTCAAAGCCGGCGGACTGGGCGTGGGAATTCGCGCCATATTTGACTTTCAAGCCGGCTTCGTCCTGAAAGACCAGTTCGTAGCGCACCGGGCCGGTCACCGACCCGTTCAAGCGGAAATGGCCGTTGTCATCCGTATAGGCCGTTCCGATGGTGGATATCCCCGATCTGTCTTTGACCTTGACCATCATTCTCTTCAAGCCCACATTGCGAGTCAGGATGTTGTCATAGACAGAGATGGTCCCCGCCGGCACCCAGCCGCAGGCGACACGGGTGTACCTCGGCCGGTTCACGAGGCCACTCAGCTCAAAGCAATGGTCGCCGCCGCTGGTCAAGCTCAGGCTATTGAATATCCGCGTATTGGGGAGCGACAGGAGAGGCTTGGCCTCGAGAACGATGTGCGTGGCGCCGTCCGGAACCGTGAAGTCCGCGGTCTCGCCCAGGTCGATGTTGCTTTCCCTGCGGATCTGCTGGTTATGGCCGCTGGCATCCCGGTAATCGACCGTCACCCAGTCAACGGAATAGCCTATGCCCAATGGAGCTGAGATCCTGATACTGGTCGGCTGCGCGTAGGATAACCCGCTGAACAGTATCACAACGCTCCACACGGTCAGGGTCATGACGGACCATTTGAAGGATCGCTTCGCCATTTTCAAGATACCCCCTTATTCCGTTATTCGGGCTTTCGGAACAAACCGGCGCTCATTAGAAATCGCCGATCTTGAAGCTCTGGTATCGCCATATCCGCGCTAATGAAAAAAGTTTAACCGAAACGGATGCGACCGTCAATGCCAATCCTCAGGACATCCACCGCGGCAGGCGGCCGATGGCTTGCATACACCGCGAACAATACGGTATAAAGGTAACGGCCGGAGCGGGCGAGACGGTCGCCTCTCCTCCCCGCGAGGGGGGAGAGGAGGAAAGTCCGGACTCCGAAGGGCAGGATGGTCGCTAACCGCGACTCCGGGCGACCGGGGGAAAGTGCCACAGAAAAGACACCGCCCT
>JBFYNT010000055.1:0-3501 GCA_041304225.1 Candidatus Aminicenantota bacterium | reverse complement strand
GTCCGCGCCGTGCATGCCGGGATCGTAGAAGAAGTCGCGGTTGACGCGCCAGGCCTCGTCGAAGATCTGCGGCCATTCGAGGGCGGGGACGACCCGGACCTCCACGGCCTCGACGTTCAGCTTCCCCTTCCCCGGCTCGGCCTTGCCGGCCGTCGGCAGGATCGACCAGGCGCCCCGCGAGGCGACCAGCATCTTCTTGCGGTCGGCGGTCAGAGTGAAGCCGAAATTGGCGGGGCCGATGGCTTCGTCCTTGCGTGTGGCCAGGTCGTAGACGCGGATGGAGGAGTCGCCGGGGCCGCCCGAGGTCGAGGTCGGCGGCGGGTCCTCCTTGCGGTAGAAGATCTTGCCGCCCTCGCCAGCCTGAAGGTTGCCGTAGACGCCGGCCGGGATGGGCACGGCGACGATGCGATTGGCGAAGCCGTCGAGATCGATGCGTAGAGCCTCCTGCGGCTTGGCCGGCTCGCCGGGCTTGGCCTTGGCCCCGGCCGGTGCGGCTTTGTCGGCCGGTTTGGCCGCCTCGGCCTTCTCCTCCTTGGGCTTCTCTTCGTCGCTCTCCTTGGCCAGCGGGTTGGGCAGGTCCTTGCGCAGCGTCGCCAGGTAGAGCGCGGAGGTCTTGCGGGCGTCCTCATTCGACATGTCGAACCACTGGTTGACGGGCCCGGCGTCGGTCGAGGCTAGGAACCAGAGGTACTTGCCATCGGCGTCGAAGGTGGGTTCATCGACGTCGCTCAATCCGTCGGTCAGGGGGAAGGACTTGTCCTGGTCGACCGAGTAGACATGGGCGCGGCGAAAGAAGGTCGGCGTGCCGAGCGTGTAGGCGATCCATTTGGAGTCGGGGCTCCAGGACGTGCCCATCGACGACTGGCCGCCCGGGATGTAGAGGTATTCCGAGGCGATCTTTTTGACCGCCCCGGTCTTGACATCGAGCCAGAAGAGGGCGAGGGCGTTATCGGCGAAGGCGATCCGGGCGCTGTCCGGCGACCAGTTCGGCGAGCCGTAGAAACCGGCGCCGGGGAGCTCGAATTTCTTGACCTCTCCGCGGCCGTCCTGGGGCCGGATGTGGAGGGCGTACTCGCCGCCTTCGTCGGAGAAGTAAGCGATCGACCGGCCGTCCGGCGACCAGGCCGGATTGCGCTCGTGGACGCCCGGCGTGCCGGTCAGGTTGCGGGGATCGCCCTTTTCGGCCGGGACGGTGACGATCTCGCCCCGGAATTCGAAGACGGCCCGGGCGCCGGTCGGCGAAACGCCGTCGGCGAAGACCCACTGCGGGCCCTTGGCGAAGCGCTCGCGGAGCTCGGCGAGGTCGGCCGCGACCCCGATGGCCAGCCGGCGGCTCCGGCCCTGGGCGACGTCGTAGAGGTGCAAGGCGCCGGCCTGCTCGAAGACGACGCGGCCTGCCCCGGCCGAGGCGGATAAGACCGGGAAGTCCTTGAACTCCGTCAGCTGTTCGACCTTCTTCGTCGCGGGGTCGAAGGCGAAGAGGTTGAATTCGCCGGCGCGGTCGGAGCGGAAGAGGATCTTGCCGCCGGCCCACATCGGGTCGACGTCGTTCGACCGGCCCGCGGGCTGGGGCAGCTTCTCGATGCCATAGTCCTTGGCGTCGAAGATCCAGATGCGCGAGAACCGGCCGCCCCGGTAGTTCTTCCATTGGGTGAAGGCCTCGGGGAAGGGGCAGTAGGCGATGAACCGGCCGTCGGGGGAGATCTCGGCGTCGGAGGCGTAGGGGACCTTCAGCATCCCGGCCTCGCCGCCGGCGACGGGCACGGTGAAGAGCTGGGAATAGGCCCGGTTGCTCGAGAACCGGGACGAGCCGAAGAGGACCGACTGGCCGTCGGGAGTGAAACCCATGACGATGTCCGCGGCCGGGTGCCAGGTCAGGCGCTGGGGGATGCCGCCGGCGGCCGGGACGACGAAGGCGTCGACATTGCCGTCGTACTGGCCGCTGAAAGCGACCAGGCGGCCGTCGGGCGAGAAGACGGGGTTGGTCTCCATGCCGACGCCCGAGGTCAGCCGCCGGGCGTTCCGGCCTTCGAGGTCGGCCGTCCAGAGGTCGTCGGCGTAGACGAAGGCGATGCGCTCGGCCGAGACGGCCGGCTTGGTCAGCATCCGGGTGTCGACGGTATCGACGGCCCTAAGGCCGGTCGCGGCGCACAGGCCGAGGATGAGGGCGATGGCGAAAGCGACGGGGGTTCTTTTCATGTCAGTCTCCTCCGTAACGAACGTTCTTTAACTATAGGAGCATCGAAAGGAGAGGTCAACGGAAATCGAGACGGTGCCAGGTCTTCACATCGCCAGGGGGAAATCGGCGTTTGTGAAGACCAGGTCCCTTCTTGCGCGTTGACCGGGGCGCGCGGGTTCGTTTATGATGTCCCCAACGCCATGGCCAAATTGCCGCGCGATTTCTACGAGGTCCAAAAGCGCCAGCGGCGGCGCAGCCTGTTCCTCTTCGCCGCGGTCCTCGTCTTCCACTTCGTCTTCATCGGCCTCGTCGGGCTGGCCTTCCTGGCCAGCTTCGGCCTCGTCCTCTCGACCGGCTGGCTCGGCGCGCCGGAGTTCTGGCCGCGGTTCCTGCTCGCCGATCTCGTCCTCTCGACGATCGTCGCCGCCCTCCACTTCCTCGACGCCCGCCGCAACGGCCCGCGCTTCATCTTGCGGCGCCTGCAGGCCGCGACGCCCGACGCCTCCGACCGGTACCACGCCCAGTTCCTCCATACCCTCGACGAGATCCGCATCGCGGCCGGCCTGCCCCGGGTCAACGCCTACGTCCTGCCGTCGTTCGCCGTCAACTCGCTGGCGGTCATCGAGGAGGACGGCACGCCGGCCGTGGCCGTCACGGAGGGCTTGCTGGCCGAAGGCACGCGCGACGAGCTCCAGGCCGTGGCGGCCCACGAGCTGGCCCACATCGCCCGCGGGGACGCCTTCTACCTGACCCTGGTCTGCTCGCTGGCCAACCTGTTCGAGAAGTTCAAGGACGCGCTCGAGCCGGAAGGCGACGAGCGGGCCGCCTGCGACGGGGCCCGCGGCTCGGCCGGCTTCCCGCCCGTCCTTTTCTACGCGGCCGTCGCCCTGTCGGCCCTGGTCATGCGCCTGCTGAGCATGCTCGTCAGCCGGGAGCGCGAGCTCCTGGCCGACGCCGCGGCCGTCGAGCTCAGCCGCGCCCCCGAGGCCCTGGCCCGGATCGTCACCAAGGCCCACATCAAGAACTCGTTCGTCGGGGACTTCTCGCTGAGCTACGCGCCGCTGTTCATCGTCCGGCCGGATTCGCGGGACACGCCCGACACTCTCGCCGGCCGGATCTTCAGCTCGCACCCGCCGCTCATGAAGCGCCTCGGCGCGCTGGCGGCCATGGTCCGCAAGAAGCCCGAAGCCGTGGTCGCCTCGGTGTGGGAGGAGGAGCGGGCCCGCGACCAGGCCCGCGGCGTCCTCCATTCCTACGAGGAGCTCCGGAAGGAACAGCTCGATCTCTTCCCCGCCGCGGACAGGGCTTCAGGCGTTCCGGGC
>JBFYNT010000054.1:0-4544 GCA_041304225.1 Candidatus Aminicenantota bacterium | reverse complement strand
CACGATCAACGGCTGCATGGGCACGATCATGCCGCTGGCGGAGACCTCGGCGTGCCTGACGCTGAGCCTGCTGAACGATTCGCGGTATCTGGCGTTCTGCGAGTCGGATTTCGTCGTGATTCCCTCCGGCGTGCTCCTGGCGAACATCTCGGGCAATCCGGTCTTCCTGAACGACCCGACCTACCCGCACGACGGCATCATCACGCTGGCCCACTGCACGGCCCCGCGCAAGATGGACGGCCGGACGATCGAGCCGGCCCGCATCCTGACCCACTTCGAGTCGGACTACGGGGCCGCCCCCAAGGTGGAGATGCGCAAGGGGCAGGTCCTGACCAACATCGTCCCGGACTTCGCCTCCAAGCGCTGGGTGGGCCTGCTCGGCGAGATCGTCGAGGCCCCGTTCCTGCCCATCTGCCGCTCCCAGATCGACGTCCGCTTCAAGTGCGCCGACCGGACCCTGGCCAAACGCATGCCCGGCTTCCACTGGATGAGCGCCTACGGCGACTTCACGAAGGAGCTTCCTTACGCCCTGAAGCGTGTCGGTATCGAGTGGGACTTCCTGGGCTAAAGGACGGTGCGGGTGGCGACGACGTCGACGCCCGTGCCGAGGACGCCGGCGATGAGGACTTGGCCCCGGCGGACCGGGGCCTCCGGCCGGAGCTTCGCGATCACAGCCAGAATGGGAAAGATCGTCTCCCGGGGCACCGGGCCGCTCAACCGGACCGAGACCATCTGGGCCGCCGTGCCCTTGACGGGGACCGACGTGGCCAGGTTGCGCCGCGGCCGGAGGACTTCCTCGACCGCGAAGGGGACACCCTTCTTGCACTGATTGCCGGCGACTTCGAGCCCGCCGGCCGGGTCTTTAACGACCTCGAGCTCGCAGCCGACCGGGCAGAGAACGCAAGTCAGGCGGTCGACGGCCGTTCGCTCACTCATGGATGCCCACCTCGAGGTCCTCTTTGACGGCGGACCGGACCTTGATCTTCTGGAGCTCGGACGGCAGGATGCGACCGCACTTTTTCCGGGCATAGACCTTGCCCGACGACCGGCCCTTGACCTCGACCCGGACGTCCCGGCGCGGCCGGAGGACGCGGAAGCTCCACTCGACGCCGGCGGTCCCGAGGGAAACGGCCTGCGGCAGGGCGTACCGGACGCCGGGCCCGGCGAAGACCCTGGCCGTGCGCGCTTCGCGCCTCTCTCCCGCTGCGAACCGGGCCGCGTGCGAGCCGGCCGCGAAACCCTCGAACGAGGCCCAGTCGGCGACATCGTGGATGTGGAGGACGTTGCCGCAGGAAAAGACGCCCGGGACCGAGGTCATGAGCGTTTCGTCGACGACGGCGCCTCCCGTGACGGGCGAAAGCTCGACCCCGGCCCGCTTCGAGAGCTCGTTCTCGGGGATGAGCCCGATCGAGAGCAGGAGCGTATCGCAGGCGACGACGCTCTCGGTCCCCATGACCGGGGCCAGCCCGTCGTCGACATCGGCCACGACGACGCTCTCGACCCGGTCCCGGCCGCGGACGTCCACGACCGTAGATCTCAGCCTGAGCGGGATGCCGAAGTCCATCAGGCACTGCCGGACGTTCCGTTCGAGCCCGCTGGCCCACGGCAGGATCTCGAAGACACCCTTGACCTTGACGCCCTCGAAGACGAGGCGGCGGGCCATGATCAGGCCGATGTCGCCGGAGCCCAGGATGACGACCTCCCGGCCGATCCGCAGGTTCTGGAGATTGACCATGTGCTGGGCCGAGCCGGCCGTGTAGATCCCCGCCGGCCGCGTCCCGGGGATCCCGATCATGTCCCGCGTCCGCTCCCGGCAGCCCATGGCCAGGACGACGGCCCCGGCCCGGACGAGCCGGTAGCCGGACCGGGAGTTGATCCTGAGAAGCCGGTCCGGCGCGAGGTCGAGGACCATGGCCCCCGTCTCGATCTCGACGCGCTCGCGGACGGCGTCCTCGGCCAGGCGCTCGGCGTATTCCGGGCCGCTGATCGTCTCCTTGTAAAGAAAGAGGCCGAAGCCGTCGTGGACGCATTGGTTGAGGATCCCGCCGAGCGCCCGGTCGCGCTCGATGACCAGGACGCTCCCCGCCCCGGCGCGCCGCGCGCCCAGGGCCGCGGCCAAGCCGGCGGGGCCGCCTCCGATGACGACGACGTCGCGGGTTTCGGGGTTCGCGGCCATGTCTCAGTCCTTCACCCTGCCGTAGAAGAGGCGCGAGCCGCCGTCCCGCTTGGTGACGCGGTCGGCCGGAACGCCCTCATCTCCCAGGATATCGACCAGGCGCGGCGTGCAAAAGCCACCCTGGCAACGGCCCATGCCGCAGCGGGTCCGGCGCTTGACGGCGTCGAGCGTCCGGGCCCCGAACGGGTTCCGCAGGGCGGCGGCCACCTCGGCCCGGGGGACGTGCTCGCAGCGGCAGACCATCTCGCCCCAATCCGGGTCCCCGGCGACACGCCGGGCCCTCTCGCCGTCGTCGAGGACGGCGAACCGGGGTTTCTCGGGCAGATCCAGCTTGAAATCCCGCTTCGGCCGGAGGTCCATCTTCGCCCCGATCAATCCGGCCACCATCCGGGCGATGGCCGGCGACGCGGTCAGGCCCGGCGATTCGATGCCGGCGAGGTCGATCCAGCCGGGCCGCCGGGCGCTCTCCTCGATCACGAAATCGGCGAACATGTCCCCGCCGCCCGGAGCGACGAGCTTGGGCCGGATGCCGGCATAGGCGTGGATGAACGGGGCGCTCTCGAGGCCTGGCACGAGCCGCCCGGCCTCGGCCTTGAGGCGGGCCGCGACCTCGCGGGTGGAGGCCAGGTCGCTCTTGTCGGCGATCGATTCGGCGCTCGGCCCGAGCAGGATATGCCCTTCGAGGGTCGGCGTGAGGTGGATGCCGAGGCCCGGGTCGTCGCGGGGAGGCACGGGATAGACGGGCATCGTGAGCCGCAAACCGCCGTCCTTGTCGGTGATCAGATATTCGCCGCGGTAGGGGAAGACCCGGAAGTCCCCGCTCCCGGCCAGGCGGGCGACCTCGTCGGCGTAAAGGCCGGCGCTGTTGACGACGCGGCGGGCGGCGAAGGTCCCTTTCGGCGTCGAGAGGCGGAACGCGCCGCCCTCGTGCCGGACCGTCTCGACGGGAGCTTCGAGTATCACCGTCGCGCCGTTCCTCCAGGCCGATTCGGCCAGGGCGATGGTGAGCTCGTACGGCGAGACGATGCCGGTGTGGGGGGAATGGAGGGCCCAGCGGCCCCGGGCCAGAGGCTCGAGCCGGCGGATGGCCGCCTCATCGACGATCTCCAGGCCGGGAACGCCGCTTCTCCCGCCTTCGGCCAGGAGCTCTTCGAGGCGGCCCCGGTCCCCGTCGGCCAGGGCGACGACGAGCTTGCCGGTCTTGCGGTGAGGCACGCCGAGCTCGGCGGCCAGGCCGTAGATCAAGCCCAGCCCGGCGACGTTGGTCCTGGCCTTCAGAGAGCCGGCGGGGACGTTGAACCCGGCGTGGATGACGCCGCTGTTGCCCTTGGTCGAGCCCTCGGCCAGATCGGACGCCTTCTCGAGGAGGAGGAGACGGAGGTCGTAGCGCGAGAGCTCGCGGAGGACGGCGCAGCCGACGACCCCCCCGCCGATGACGGCGACATCGTAGATCGCGGTGTCCGTTCCATCCGTGCCCATCAGCCCGCTATCATATCAAATCGGGCCGGAGGGATGAAAGGCCCCGGGGTCGGCGCCGGAATTGACACAGGGCGGCGAAGCGGGGTATGAAGGGGGCACGCGCCCCGGGAGGCGGACAGGAGGACGATATGCTCATCAAGGCCCTGGTCATCGGCGCCTACGCCGCCCTGACGCTGGCCATCGGCTTCATGGGGCTGAAGAAGGCCCGGACCTTCAACGACTTCTTCCTCGGGGGCCGCTCCGTCGGGCCGCTGATGTCCGCTTTCACCTACGCGGCGGCGTATTTCTCGGCCGTCCTGTTCATCGGCTTCGCCGGCAAGGTCGGCTGGGGCTTCGGACTGTCGGGGCTGTGGATCGCCCTGGTCAACGCGCTGGTCGGCGTTCTCGGCGTCTGGGCTCTTCTGGGGGACCGCATCCGGAGGATGTCGGTCGAGCTCCAGGTGTCGACCATGCCCGAGTTCCTGGAAAAGCGCTACGCCAGCCCGTTCCTCAAGCTCATCGCTTCGGTGGCCGTCTTCGTCTTCCTGGTCCCCTATTCGGCGGCGGTCTTCATCGGTCTGTCCTACCTGTTCAAGGCCAATTTCGGCTTCGGCTTCGGAACGGCCCTGCTCATCATGGGCCTGTTCACGGCCTTCTACCTCGTCCTCGGCGGCTACAAGTCGATGACCATGGTCGACGTCGTCTTCGGGATGATCATGTGCGTCGGCTCGGCCGTCCTCGTCGGGAGCTCGCTGGCCAAGGCGGGCGGGCTGGGGAAGCTCCTCGACGGATTGGGGGCGATCGACCCGCGCCTGACGGCCGCCGTCGGCCCCGGCGGCGCGTGGACGCTCTTCGCCCTCGTCTTCCTGACGAGCGTCGCCCCGTTCGCCATGCCCCAGCTCGTCCAGAA
>JBFYNT010000053.1:0-4458 GCA_041304225.1 Candidatus Aminicenantota bacterium | reverse complement strand
ACCCGCTTGATCCGGGCGCTCGTCGCGGCCGCCTTCCGCTTGGCCGGCGGCGGCGGGGGCGGAGGAGGAGGCGGCGGGGGCGCCAGGAAGGCGCTATAGACCTCAACCGTGGGCAGTTCGCCCGTCGAGAGAAGGGGGAGGACGATGGCCGTGACGATCAGGACGACGTGAAGGATCAGGGCGATGGGAAAGACGAGGGCTTTCCGCGCGGTGCCCTTCTCGCCCTTGAAGAAGGAGTCTTTGAAGAGCGCGGGCACATCTGGTGCGCTGATCGGCTTTTTAGCTTCCGCCATGATGCTTACCTCATGCTCGTAATATTACAGAACCATACAAAAGTCAGTATAGAAGAAAATCACCCTTTTGACAAGGAATATTTAGCGCCTCCGCGCATTTTTCGGCTTGAACCATTTCTGCCAGAAAAGGACCACCGGGCAGGACAGGTAGACGGTCGAATAGACGCCCTCGATCGTGCCGATGAGCATCAGGAAAGCGAAGTCGTTGATGACCTCGCCGCCGAAGACGAACAGGGCGCCGACCGTCAGGAAGACCGTGCCCGAGGTGATGATCGTCCGGCCCAGGCACTGGTTGAGGCTGACGTTCATGACCTCCTCGAGGCCCTTGCCCCGCATCAATTTCTGGTTCTCCCGGACGCGGTCGAAGATGACGATGGTATCGTTGATCGAGAAGCCGACGATGGTCAGGATGCCGGCGATGATGGGCAGGTTGATCTCGCGGCTGGTGAACGAGTAGAAGGTCATGGTGATGAGGACGTCCTGGAACAGGGTGAAGACGGCCGCGACGCCGTACTCGAGCTTGAAGCGCAGGGCGATGTAGACCAGCATGCCCAGCAGGGACCAAATGGTCGCCTGAACGGCCTTGCGCCGCAGGTCGGCCCCGACCTGGGGACCGACCGTCTCGCGGCTGAGGATGGCCATCTTGCCGAGATAGGTCTTCTCCTTGAGGAAGCTCAGGACCTCGGGCTTGAGCCCCAGGCTGTCGAGCTCGCCGATGTCGGCGATGATCCCGGTCTTGATGCGGTGGGCCAGGACCATCCGGACCGACTCGGGGCCGGAGCCCGGAAAGGCGCCCTCGAGGAGGGCCGTCAGCGACCTCTCGTCGAGCGTATTGAGGTCGAGGAGACCGCGGGCCTTCTCCGCCTTGCCGTCGTCGCCCCGGAGGGCGGTGACGATCTTGTCGGCCAGGGCTTCATGGGCTTCGAGCTGCTCCGCCTCCGTGGCCTTGGTGTTGAGGGATTCCATGGCCCGGATCTGGAATTCACGGCCGGTGTCGCCCGAGCTCTGGACCTGGCTCTTGGCCAGGCCGACCTGGCCGAGCAGGTCGCGGATGGCGCCCTCGTTCGACGGCGTGCGCATCACGACCCGCAGGAGCGTCCCTTCGCCGAAGTCGACGCCGAGCTTGAGGCCCTTGAAGGCCGCGATGTTGACGATGCCGGCCAGCACGATGAGGCCGGTGACGGCCAGGGCGACGTACTTGTATTTCAGGAACCGGATGTTGGGGGTTTTGAAGAGTTGCATGTCAGATACTCAATGTCTTGGCGGATTTCTTGACCATCAGGTCGAAGAGCAGGTGGGAGATGAAGACGGCCGTGAACAGGTTGGCCACCAGGCTGATGGTCAGCGTCACGGCGTATCCCCGGATGGGGCCCGTCCCGAACTGGAACAGGAAGACGGCCGAGATGATGGTCGTCAGGTTGGAGTCGAAGATGGCCGTGAAGGCCCGGGAGAAGCCCTGGGAGACGGCGCTCACGACGCCTTTGCCCAAGGCCAGCTCCTCCTTGATCCTCTCGAAGATGAGGACGTTGGCGTCGACGGCCATGCCGAGCGCCAGGATGATGCCCGCGATGCCCGGTAGGGTCAGGGCGGCCTTGAAGTAGGCCAGGGCGCCGAAGAGGATGAGCACGTTGAGCAGCATAGCCAGGACGGCGTTCAGGCCCGACAGCTTGTAGAAGACGACCATGAAGGTCATGACGGCCACGATGGCCACCAGGCCGGCCACGAGCCCCTGGCGGATGGAGTCGGCGCCGAGGGCCGGGCCGATGGTCCGTTCCTCGAGGTAGTCGATGCCGGCCGGCAGGGCGCCGGCCTTGAGCACGACGACCAGGTCCTCGGCCTCCTGGGCCGTGAACCGGCCGCGGATGACGCCGCCTTGGGCCCGCAGGATCTTGCTCTCGACGACCGGGGCCGACTGGACCTTGTTGTCGAGGATGATGGCGATCTGCTTGCCGATGTTCTCGCCGGTGGCCTGCTCGAAGCGGGCGCCGCCGTCGGCGTTGAGACTGAAGGAGACGGCCGGGTTGTTCCATTCGTCGGTCGTCTGGCGGATCGTCCGCAGGTCCTTGCCGGTGACCACGGCGACCTTATCGACGAGGAAGAAGCCGCCCTGGCCCCGTTTGGGGTCGCCCTTGATGACCTCGGCGTCGTCGGGGACCTGCCCGCCGGACGCCTGGAGGAGGGTGGCCTCGTCGGCGGCCGGGCCGGATTTGACCAGCTTCCATTCCAGGACGGCGGTGACCTTGATGAGCTCCTTGACGCGGTCGGGATCGTCGACGCCAGGCAGCTCGACCACGATCTGGTCGGAGCCCTGCCTCTGGATCAGCGGCTCGGAGACGCCGAAGGTGTTGATGCGGTTGTCGATGGTCTGTTGGGCCTGGTCGACGGACTGGTCGCGAAGGAACTGGACGGCCAGCGGCTTGAGGGTCAGGTTGGCCTTGTCCCCGACGAAGCCGTAGTCCCAGTCCCTGGTGTACTCGTCGAGGAGGTCGCGGGTCTTGCCCTCCTGGTCGGCCAGGACGCCCTGGATGGCGATGCGGCCCAGGCCTTCCTTGGTGATCTTCTCGAAGGTGATGCTGTTGCGCTTGAGGAGGTCGTCCAGGCGGGAGATCTCCTGGTCCGTCTCCATGTTGATGGAGTCGTCGGTCCGGACCTTGAGGACGAGGTGGATGCCGCCCTTGAGGTCGAGGCCGCGCTTGATCTTGGCGTCGTTGAACGGGTAGGCCAGAAGGAACGCCCCGGCGACGACGGCCAGCACCAGGACGACCTTCCATTGCAGGTTCTTTTTCATGGGACCTTCACTCTCGAAAGGGATTGGGACGCGCGGGGGTCGAGCCCCCCGCGGTCCGGGGGATCACTTGGCCACGATCTGATCGGACGCCTTGATGATCGAACCCACGGCGCCCTTGGTGATCGAGATGTTGGTGTTCGAGGCGATCTTCAGCTCGATGAGGTCTCCCAGCCGGTCGTCTTTTCTGAAGCCGACCACCGTGCCGACGATGCCGCCGGCGGTGACGATCTGGGTCCCGGCCGCGAGCTTCTGGACCTCTTCCTGGTGCTTCTTCTGTTTCTTCCTCTGGGGCATGATGATCAGGACGTAGAAGATGGCGAAGACCATCATCATCATGACCAGCCCGATCATGGGCGAACCGCCGCCCTGGCCGGCGCCCGCCGGCTGCATGCCTGCCGCGAATGCTCCTAACATCATGTCTTTTCTTCCTTTTATATGGCGTTCGAGATCAAACTCTTCTTCAGGGAATTGAAGGAGTCAGACGCAATAGAATGGCGTATTTTCCGGAAGATGTCAAGATAGAAATGGAGGTTGTGGACGGTGTTGAGGACGGCCGCCGAGATCTCGTCGCGCTCGTAGAGGTGGCGGAGGTAGGCCCTGGAGAACCGGCGGCACGTGGGACAGCCGCAGGCCTCGTCGACGGGCCTTTCGTCCCGGGCGTATTTGCGGTTCTTGATGGCCACCCGGCCCTGGCTGGTGAACAGCGTGCCGTTGCGGGCGTTGCGGGTCGGCAGGACGCAGTCGAAGAGATCGACGCCGCGGGCCACGGCCTCGACGACGTCCTCGATGTAGCCCATGCCCATGAGATAGCGGGGCCGGCCGGCGGGCAGGAGCCCGTGGCCGAGCTCGAGCGTCTCGAAGAGCCGCGTCTTCGGCTCGCCGATGCCCAGGCCGCCGTAGGCGTAGCCGTCGAAGCCCTGCTCCGCGATCTCCTCGATCGACCGCCTCCGCAGGTCGGCGTGGACGCCGCCCTGGGTGATGCCCCAGAGCTGCTGCCGCGTGTCGTGGCGGGTGAAGGCCGCCTTCGAGCGACGGGCCCACAGCCCGGTCAGGCGGACGGACTCTTTCAAGGTCTCGTCGCTATATGGATAAGGAGGGAAGTGGTCCAGGCACATCAGGACGTCCGTGCCCATCCGGACCTGGAGGTCGACGACGTCCTCGGGCCGGAGCAGGATCTTGGTCCCGTCGAGGTGGGAGGCGAAGCGGACGCCCTCGTCGGTGACCTTGACGAGGGGCGAGAGGCTGTAGATCTGGAAGCCGCCGCTGTCGGTCAGGATGGGTTTGGGCCAGGAGATGAAGCGGTGCAGACCGCCCAGGGCTTCGATGTCCTCGACCCCGGGGCGCAGGAACAGGTGGTAGGAGTTGAGCAGGATGATG
>JBFYNT010000052.1:0-7444 GCA_041304225.1 Candidatus Aminicenantota bacterium | reverse complement strand
CGAATAGGCGATAATGAGCGAGGGGCCGGGATAGGCCTCGGCTTCGAGGAAGGCCTTGAGGCACTGGTTCATGTTGGCCCCCATAGCCACCGAGGCCACGTAGACGTAGCCGTAGGTCATGGCCATCCGGCCGAGGTCCTTCTTGGAGGTCTTTTTGCCCGAGGCGGCGAACTTGGCCACCGAGCCGGTCGGCGTCGACTTGGACGCCTGGCCGCCCGTATTGGAGTAGACCTCGGTGTCGAGCACGAGGACGTTGACGTTGCGGCTCATGGCCAGGACATGGTCGAGGCCGCCGTAGCCGATGTCGTAGGCCCAGCCGTCGCCGCCGATGCACCAGACGCTCTTCTCGACCAGGAAGTCCTGGAGCTCGGCGATCTTGGCCAGGCCAGGCTTGGAGCCGTTGGCGGACTTGAGCGCTTCCGGCAGAGCCGCTCGGACGGCCTTGGCCGCGGCCTTGGCCTCTTCTCCGACCGTCGTCCAGGCCGCTTTCATCTTGGCCAGGGCCTCGGTCAGGGCGGGGGTGGTGCCGGCCGCTTGGGCCGCGTCGATCGAAGCGGCCAGGAGCCGCCTGTTGGCGTCGACGGCCAGGCGCATGCCGAAGCCGTACTCGGCGTTATCCTCGAAGAGCGAGTTGCCCCAGGCCGGCCCCTTCCCTTCCGTCGTGACGCAGTAGGGGCAGGTCGGGAAGGTGCCGCCGTAGATCGAGGAGCAGCCCGTCGCGTTGGCGATGATCATCCGGTCGCCGTAGAGCTGGGTGGCCAGCTTGACATAGGGCGTCTCGCCGCAGCCGGCGCAGGCGCCGCTGAACTCGAAGAGCGGCCGCAGGAACTGGCTGCCCTTGAGCGTGTCCGGCTTAATGCCGTCGAGGACGTTGTCGGGGAGCTGGTCGAAGAACTCGGCCTTCCGGGCTTCGCCCGCCGCGCGGAGCTCCGCGATGGGGGTCATGACCAGGGCCTTGTTCTTGGACGGGCAGACCTGGGCGCAGGAGCCGCAGCCGACGCAGTCCTCGATGTAGCACTGCTCGCGGTAGAGGAGGCCCCGCTCGTTCTTGGTGTTGGACTTGATGGTCGTGAACCCCTCGGGCGCGCCGGCCAGGTCCGCCGGGGCGATCTGCTTGGCCCGGATCGTGGCGTGAGGGCAGACGAAGTTGCACTGGTTGCACTGGATGCAGTTCTCGGGGATCCACTTCGGGCACTCGACGGCGATGCCGCGTTTCTCGAGCCGGGCCGTGGCCGTCGGCGTGGCCCCGTCGAGGGGCATCTTGGAGACGGGCAGGAGGTCGCCCTTGAACCGGGTGACCGGATCGATGACGTCCCTGGCGTAGGCGCTGGCGTCGTCCGGGACGATCTTGGTGACCGGGGCCGATTTAGCGATCTTGGCCGGGACGGGCACGGCCTCGAGGCCCGAAGCCGCCCGGTCGATGGCGTTCCAATTCATCTGGACGACGTCCTTGCCTTTCCGGCCGTAGGTCTTCTCGACGGCCTTCTTCATGAGGGCGATGGCCTCGGCCTCGGGCAGGACGCCCGAGAGCTTGAAGAAGCAGGCCTGCATGATGGAGTTGATGCGCTGGCCCAGGCCCAGCTCTCCGGCCATCTTCAGGGCGTCGATCGTGAAGACCTTGATCTTCCGGTCGATGATCGCCCGCTGCATATCCTCGGTCAGGTGCTCGAAGACCTCCGAAGCCTTCCAGTCGCAGTTGATGAGGAATGTGCCGCCTTCCCGGAGGCCCTCGAGAATGTCCAGGCGGCCGATGTAGGACGGCTTGTGCAGGGCGACGAAATCGACCGTGTTGAGGAAGTACTGGGATTGGATCGGGCTCTTGCCGAAGCGCAGGTGCGATATGGTGACGCCGCCCGATTTTTTGGAGTCGTACTGGAAATAGCCCTGGCCGTACATATCGGTGTGGTCGGCGATGATCTTGATGGAGTTCTTGTTGGCGCCGACCGTGCCGTCGGAGCCGTAGCCGAAGAACTTGCAGCGGACGGTGCCGGGAAGCTCGGTGTCGAGCACCGGGCCGATGGGGAGCGAGGTGTGGGTAACGTCGTCGATGATGCCCACCGTGAAGCCGTGCGTGGCCTTGCCGTCGAGGTGCTCGTAGACGGACTGGACCATGGCCGGCGTGAATTCCTTGGAGGACAGCCCGTAGCGGCCCCCGATGACCTTGACCGGGCGGCCGGCCAGGGCGACAACGACGTCGAGGTAGAGGGGCTCGCCGACCGAGCCCGGCTCCTTGGTCCGATCGAGCACCGCGACCTTCCGCGCCGAAGCCGGCAGAGCCGCGGCCAGGGCGGCGGCATCGAAGGGCCGGTAAAGGCGGACCTTGATCAGGCCGAGCTTGGCGCCGCGGGAGTTCAGGTAGTTGATGGTCTCCTCGGCCGTTTCCGCGCCCGAGCCCATCATGATGATGACCTTCTCGGCGTTGGGGTCGCCGAAGTAATCGAACAGGTGGTACTGCCGGCCGATGGCCCGGGCGACCTTGTCCATGTACGCCTGGACGAGGCCGGGGCACTCGTCATAATACTTGTTGACGGTCTCGCGCCCCTGGAAGTAGACGTCGGGATTCTGCTGGCCGACCTTCTGCATGGGGCGCTCGGGATTGAGGGAGCGTTTGCGGAAGTCCTCGAGGTACTGGGGCTCGAAGAGCTGGGCCAAGGTCTCATAGGACACGACATCGACCTTCTCGACGACGTTGGAGGTCCGGAAGCCGTCGAAGAAGTGCAGGAACGGGATCTTGGTGCGCAGGGTGGCCAGATGGGCGACGATGGCCAGGTCCTGGGCCTCCTGGACCGAGCCGGCGCAGGTCATGGCGAAGCCGGTGTTGCGCGCGGCCATGACGTCGCTGTGGTCGCCGAAGATGGACAGCGCCTGGCAGGCCAGGGACCGGGCCGACACGAGGAAGACGGTCGGCAGCATCTCGCCGGCGATCTTGTGCATGTTGGGCAGCATGAGCATCAGGCCCTGGGAGGCCGTGAAGGTCGTCGTCAGGGCGCCGGCCGAGAGGGAGCCGTGGACCGCGCCCGAGGCGCCGCCCTCCGACTGCATCTCGACGACGTCCACTCTCTGCCCGAAAATATTCTTCTTGTCGTGGGCCGACCACTCGTCGGCCAGCTCGCCCATCGTCGATGAGGGCGTGATGGGATAGATGGCCGCCACCTCGGAATACGCGTAGGAGACGTGGGTCGCCGCCGTGTTCCCGTCGATCGTCTGCATGTTCTTTGTCATAAGGAACTACTCCTTGCCATATGATCGAACGTCGCTCGCGACGTTTCGTGCTAGTCCTTGAGCTCCGTCCGCCCCTCCAGGGCCTTCTTGATGGTCACCTGATCGGCGAAATCGAGGTCGGAGCCGACCGGCAGGCCCATGGCCAGCCGGGTGATCCGGATCCCGTAGTCCTTGAGCACCCGGACGAGGTAGAGGGCCGTGGCCTCCCCCTCGACGGTCGGGTTGGTGGCGATGATGATCTCCTTGAACGCCCCCGCCTCGACGCGCTTGGTCAGCTTGCCCAGCCGGAGCTCGTCGGGGCCGCGGCCCTTGAGCGGCGACAGGGCGCCGAGCAGGACGTGGTAGCGGCCGCCGAAGGCCCCGGTCCGCTCGATCGAGGAGATGTTGAAGGGCTCCTCGACGATGCATAGAGTCTCGTCCGAGCGCTGGGCGTCCGAGCAGATGAGGCACGGATCGATGTGGGTGATGTTGTTGCATCGGGAGCAGTAGAAGATCCGGCGCTTGGCCTCCCGGATGGCCTCGGCCAGCCGGTCGGTGTCCTCGGTCGGCAGGCCCAGGAAGTAGAAGGCGATGCGCTGGGCGGTCTTGGCCCCGATGCCGGGGATCCTCCGCAGCTCCTCGATGAGGTCGTGCAGCGGCTGGGCGTACTCGAACATCAGCCGAGCCCCGGGATCTTCAGGCCGGCGCCCAGGCCGCCGAGCTTCTGGGCCAGGGCCTCGTCGACCTTGGCCGCCGCGTCGTTGAAGGCGGCGACGACGAGGTCCTGGAGCATGTCCACCTCGCTCCGGTCGACCACTTCGGGATCGATGCGGATGGATTTCAGGGCCTTGTGGCCGTCGAGGACCACGCCGATCATGCCCCCGCCGCTCGAACCCTCGACGCGCAGGGCCGCCAGCTCCTGCTGGAGCCGGTCCTGCATCTCCTTGGCGGTCTTGAGCATCTTCTGAAGGTCCATGACGTTCTTCATGTTCCGTTCTCCGTGGGGCCCCGCCCCTTGGGGCCGGCGTCGCGCGAGGACTGGATGGGATCGGCGGACAGGACCTGGGCCTTGAACTTATCCATGAAGAACTTCACGGTCGGGTCCTTGAGGGCGGACTCGAGCTCCCGGCCCGGGCGGATGGGCCCGCCGGCCGCCTCGTTCTCTTCGGCGAAGCGGACCTTGGTCTCCCGGCCCATGACCTCGGAGGCGGCCTTCTCGACCGCCCGGATGTCCTTCTCCTGGATGCTGGTGACGAAGAAACCCCGGCCGCTGCCGAACAGGACCTCGAGGGCGTTGTCCTTGACCATGACGGACGAATACTGGCCCAGGAGGGCCGCCAGGGGCGCCCGGTCCACGGCCAGCTTCTCGAGGACCTTGGCGAAGACGTCGTTCCCCGACGGCGCGCTGGCCGGCCTGGGCGCGGAAGGCGGCGAGGCCGGCGGGGCGGCGGCCCCCGCGGGCGGCGACGGATGGGGGCGCCCCGGTCCACTGGCCGGAGCGCTTCCCGGAGCCGGGGATCCCGTTTGACGGGCCGCGGGGCGGACGGGCGGGCCGTCCGGCTTGAGCGAGCCCAGGTCCCGGATGAGCTCCCGGAGCGGCACGATCTTCCGGAAGTGGCAGAGCTTGACGAGAAAAGCCTCGAAATAGATCCGGGGCATGGCCGAGTACTTCAGGCCGGGCTCGGCCTGCTGCAGGGCGAGGAGATAACGCAACAGGTCCTCCGTCGAGGCCTTGGCCGCCTCGTCCTTCAGGGCCTGGAGCCCTTCGGGGCTCAATGGCAGCAGGTCGCCCGGCTTCTCGACGGTCCTCACGAGCAGGAGGGCCCGGAAGTGCTCGATGAGCTTCCCGAAGACGAAGCGCAGATCGTAGCCCGCGGCGATGACGCTCTCGACGAGAGCGAAGACCTCCTCCGGTTTCTCGTCGAGGACCGCGCCCGAGAAACGGAAGAGCACGTCCGGACCGATGGTGCCGAGGATCGTCTTGAGGTCCTCGTCGCCGATGTTCTCGCCGCTGAAGGCCACCGCCTGGTCGAGCAGGCTCTGGGCGTCGCGCATGCTCCCGTCGGCGGCCTCGGCGATCAGGGCCAGGCCGGCCGGGGTGATGGTGATGCCTTCCTTCTTGGCGATCTCCATGAGGTGGTTGATGATGTCCTTGCGGGAGATCTTGCGGAACTCGAAGTGCTGGCACCGGGAGACGATGGTCGCCGGGACCTTGTTGAACTCCGTCGTCGCGAAGATGAAGACCGTGTTCGCCGGCGGCTCCTCGAGGGTCTTGAGGAGGGCGTTGAAGGCGGCGTCGGAGAGCATGTGGACTTCGTCGATGATCAGGACCTTGGTACGGGTGTAGGCCGGCTTATACTTGACCATCTCCCGGATAGGCTCGATCTCGTCGACCTTGCGGTTGGAGGCCCCGTCGATCTCGAGGACGTCGATGGCGCTGCCCTCGTGGATGGCCTTGCAGAACGGGCAGGGTTTCTTCGGGTCGGGGCATGGATTCGGGGTCGGCCCGTCGGCGCAATTCAGGGCCTTGGCCAGGATGCGGGCCATGGTCGTCTTGCCCGTGCCCCGGCCGCCCGAGAACAGGTAGGCCTGGGCGATGCGGCCCGAGGCGATGGCGTTCTGGATGGTCCGGACGACAGACAGCTGTCCGACGACCTCCTCGAACTTCCAGGGCCGGTATTTCCGCGCGAATATCTCGTAGGACATGGGTTATGGCCGTCCGTATACGGAAGGAAAACCGAAGTTTCCCCTAAAAAGTAAAGTTTATCTTAACACAAACGGGCCAAATATCAAGGAAAAGGAATATAATGACGCCGTGCTGTCGCGAGCGCCGAGCCTGGTCCGTATCCACCTGGCGGTCGTCCTCTTCGGTTTCACCGGGCTGTTCGGGAAGTGGCTCGCCCTCCCCCCCGTCCTGATCGTGTTCGGCCGGGTCCTCTTCGCCGCCGCGACGCTGGCTGTCGTCTTGGCCGCGGGCCGGCGGGGATTCCGCGTCGGGAGCCGCCGGGACCTGCTCCGGCTCCTCGTCTGTGGTCTCGTCCTGGCCGTCCACTGGACGACGTTCTTCAAATCCGTCCAGGTCTCCTCCGTCGCCGTGGGGCTTCTCGCCTATTCCAGCTTCCCGGTATTCACGGCCTTCCTCGAACCTTTGATGATGAGGGAGCGCTGGGACCCGGACAGCCTGTTCTACGCCCTTTTATGCGTCCTCGGCATCGGCCTGCTCGTGCCGCGGTTCGACCTCTCCGATGCCGTCCTCCGGGGCGTCCTTTGGGGTCTCCTCTCCGGCCTGACGTTCGCTTTCCTGGCCGTCCTCAACCGGGACCTGGCCGGACGGCACCCGAGCGTGAAGGTGGTCTTTTACCAGGACCTCTTCGCCGGCCTTTTCCTCCTGCCCGTCGTCCTGACCGGGGGGCCGCCCCTGTCCGGCAGGGACCTGGCTCTTATCGCCGCCCTCGGCGTCCTCTGCACCGCGCTCGCCCATGCCCTGTTCATCGAGGGGATGAAGCGCGTCGGGGCCCGGACGGCCAGCGTGCTGAGCGCGCTCGAGCCGGTCTACGGCATCCTGCTCGCGCTCGTCTTCCTGAAAGAGAGCCCCTCACCGAGAACGGTCTTGGGAGGAGCGATCGTCCTGGCCGCCGCCCTGGCCGCCACCGTCCGGACGCGGCGGCCGGCCTAATTCTTGTCGACCTTCTTGCGGACGGGCGTCTTCGAGGTCTTGGCTTTGGCTTTGGTTTCCTCGTTCTTCTGTCTCTTCTCGAGGTCGGCCTTCTCCTGCTCGTGCTTCTTCTTCAGATCGCCGATCCGGGACGAGACCTGCTCGTCGACCTTCTTCTTATCATCCTGGCTCTGGACCCTGGCCTTCTCCTCGTCGGCCTTGCGCCGAACCTCATTGATCTCCGCTTCCTGGCTGTCCTTCATCAGCCAGCGTTCCTGATCGTGGTCCTCGCGCACGGCGTCCTGCTCGCTGCGGGTCGTCCGCCGGAATACGCGCGGGCTCTCCTCGCCCGCCAGCCGCTGCTCGGCCTTCTCCTGATCGAGGACCTCGCGGGGCTTGGCCGCTTCGTTCCTCCTGATCACGGGTTTGGAGAGGACGAGCTCGCCCCCGCCCTCCCGCTGCTCGCCGGGCCGCTTCGGGTCTTTCAGGACGTAACTCTCGACCTCCCGGTCGGTCATCCGGCGGACGACGTCGCGATCGACGCCTTCATTGATGACGCGGTCGTTCCGCGCCTCGATATTGACCCGC
>JBFYNT010000051.1:0-30761 GCA_041304225.1 Candidatus Aminicenantota bacterium | reverse complement strand
GTCGTCCTGCAGATGACCCCCGGCGTCCAGGTGGACCGCGAGAACGTCGGCGGCACCGAATCTGGGCAGCAGTCCTACTATTTCGCCAAGGGCAGCACGACCCAGGAATGGACGATGGACGGCATGCAGATCACGGACCGCAACTCGGGCGGCTCCCCCGGATACTACGACTTCGACATGTTCGAGGAGCTGAACATCTCGACGGGCACGCTTGACGTCGAGCACCGCGATCCCGGCGTCGTCGTCAACATCGTCACCCGGCGCGGCGGCAACAAGCTCAGCCTCGGCGCCCGGTTCTTCTACACCGACGAGAAGTTCCAGGCGACCATCTCCCCCGAGAAGAAGGCCGAGATCGGCTTGACCCGGGGCTACAACCGGGCCATCGACATCAAGGACTTCGGCTTCAACGCCGGCGGCCCCTTCGTAAAGGACAAGGCCTGGTGGTGGGTGAGCTACGGCGTTCAGCAGGTCCTGACCCTGAACACCGTCGACAAGCGCGACGACACCTACCTCAACAACTACAACGCCAAGCTGAATTTCCAGCTCATCCCCTCGAACCGGCTGGAGGTCCTCTACAGCTTGGGCGACAAGAAGAAGTACGGCCGCAGCTCGAGCGCGACCTTCCCCGAGGGCTACATCCAGGGCAGCAAGTTCCACTTCGGGAACCCGACCTGGAAGATCCAGGACGAGCAGATGGTCGGCGACAACCTGTTCCTGTCGCTGCGCGTCGGCAAGTCCAACCCCGGATTCGGCTTCAAACCGGGCAACGACCCGGATCTCCTCAGGGTCGCTCGCTTCGACTACGCCCAATACCAGTGGGTCCAATCCCAATCCTACTTCTACTCCAACCGGCCCCACCCGTACTACGTCGGCCAAGTCCAGTATTTCAACGACAACATCATGGGCACGGCCCACGAGATCAAGGTCGGCTTCGAGATCAATCCCAACAGCCGGACCTACGAGGGCGGCTACAACGGCAACATCCGCCTCTGGGACCACTACTACGAACAGACCGTGGACTGGGACCTGGCCGATGAGGATCCGGTTACTCCCGGAATCCAGCTCGAGTCGGATTTCGTCGAGGACGAATTCGGCTTGAACATCACCTACATCGCCACCAACCACAACGACTACCCCTACGACGACGGCACGAAGCGCTACGCCGGCTACTTCAGCGACGTCATCTCCGCCGGCCGCTTCGCCATCAACGTCGGCCTCCGCGTCGACCGCGGCTGGAACTACGTCAATCCCTGGACGACCCGCGGCCTGTTCGCCGAGAACGGCACGGGCAATTTCGCCCACTACGCCGACGCGGCCCGGTCGGTCCTCACGCAGGACGCCATCGACGCGATCATCGGCCTCCAGCCGGACATGGTGGTCGACGATGTCATCAAGCCCCCGAAGATCTTCACGACGTTCTCGCCCCGCTTCGGCTTGACCTATGACATCTTCGGCGACGGCAAGACCATCGCCAAGCTGGCCTACACGATGTATCCCGGCGGCGGCCTGGGCACCGGCTACTCCACGCCGGGCGGCATGTATCCCTGGCTCGACTTCTACGGCGTCGACACCGACGAGGACGGCCTGTTCGGCCTCGACGAGCTCTATTGGACCGACTACTATGCGGCCAACAACCCGGCCTACCGGGTGTTCGACGACGAGGGCGCCTTCATCGCCGACGCCGCCGATGTCCAAGAGCTGTGGTGGGGCGGCCAGGTCGAGTTCGGCGGCTCCGGAGTCACCGATCCGACCACCTTCGTCGATGCCAGCACCTGGAAGTACGCCCTGACGCACGAGGTCAACGTGTCCCTCGACCGCGAGATCATGAAGGACTTCGGCGTCACGGCCGGCTTCACCTGGAAGAAGATGGGCCGCTTCAGCTGGACCAACTCCTACTATCCCGCGACCGGCCACATCCGCGACAAGGACGACTATGTCATCGGCGGCACGCTCCCCGACGTGCTCATCAACCCGGCCACGGGCGATGAGTACGATCCGGGCGAAGCGGCCGGCCGGCCGTGGTATGTCCTGGTCAGCAATCCCGACACGGCGGGAACGGCCTACTCCTACACCACGATGATGAGCAACAACCGCTACAACATGTTCATGGGCGGCGAGCTCGTCTTCACCAAGCGCCTGTCCAACAAGTGGATGGCCAACGCCGCGTTCACTCTGCAGACCCAGAAGAGCTACTACGGCGATTACGACTACCTCAATCCCACCAACATGTGGGCCGTCGACGGACAGCAGTACGGCTTCACGTTCGGCGGCGCCAGCGGCAAGCTCGACCGCGACTATTTCTCCCGCTGGACCGTCCAGCTGTCGGGCCTCTACCAGCTGCCCTGGGACATCAACCTGTCCGGCACCATGGCCGCCCACGAAGGCACGTTCTATCAGACCTCTTTCACGATCCGGAACGACAGCCTGGTCGGCGTCCGCGGCTACACGGCCGGAATGCCCACGACCACGATGAACGGGCGCACCCGGGCCCCCAACGTCTACAACATGAGCCTCAAGCTCGAGAAGATGCTGAAGCTCAGCGACGCCGGGCGGCTCTACTTCTCCTTCGACCTGTTCAACGTGCCCAACCTCCACACCGTAGTCCGCAAGTACGACATCAACTACGGCACGTTCCGGTACAACGGAACGACCTGGGGCACTTGGAACGCGCCCGGAGCGACGAGTGGTCAGATCTATGAGATCCTGAACCCCATCGTCTTCCGGCTCGGTTGCCGCGTCCAGTTCTAGTTCCCCGCTCGAGCGCAGACTGAAGCTCACGAGCCCCTCCCGCCGCAAGGCGGGAGGGGCTTTTCTTATGGTATAATGGGGCCATGCCAGCCGTGAAAAAGGCGGCCGTTCTCGTCGTTCTCGCCGTTCTCGCTTCGCCGGCCGCGGCCGTCGCGGGGGAGGCGAGAAACCTCCTCCTCGTGACCGTGGACACCCTGCGCCCGGACCGCCTCGGCTGCTACGGCCCGGGCAAGGCCCGAACGCCGGCGATCGACGCCCTGGCCGCGCGGGGCGTCCTCTTCGAGAACGCCATGGCCCACACGCCGTCCACCCTGCCTTCCCACGCCAACCTCCTGCTCGGCTTGACCCCGCCCGTCCACGGGGTCAGGGAGAACTCGAAGGCCAAGGTCCCGGAGGTTTTTCTGACGCTGGCCGAACACCTCAAGGCGCGGCGGTACGCCACCGCCGCGTTCATCGGCGCCTTCCCGCTCGATTCGCGGTTCGGTCTCGGCCAGGGCTTCGACGTCTACGACGACCGCTTTCCGATGAAGCCCTCGGCCATGGGCTTCGCCCCCGAGCGGACCGCGGACGCGGTCGTCGCCGCGGCCGTCTCCTGGCTCGGGGCGCAAACCGGGCCCTGGTTCTGCTGGGTCCATCTGTGGGACCCGCACGCGCCCTACGCGCCGCCGGAGCCGTTCCGGACCGAGTACGCCGCCGATCCCTACTCGGGCGAGGTCGCCTTCGTCGACGCCGAGCTGGCGGTCCTGTTCGAGGCCCTGCGAAAGTCGGGGCAGACGGACCGGACCCTGACCGTTCTGACCGCCGACCACGGCGAATCCCTCGGCGAGCACGGCGAGCGGACCCACGGCTATTTCGCCTACGGCAGCACGCTCCACGTGCCCCTCGTCATCGCCGGACCCGGCGTCCGCCCGCGGCGGGTCGGGACCGTGGTGGGGCATGTCGACGTCTTTCCGACGGTCTGCGGGCTCCTGGGTGTGCCGGCCCCCCCCGGGCTCCAGGGCCGCACCCTCGAGCCCCTGATGAGCGGCGGCCGGGACAAGCCGCGGGTCCTTTACTTCGAATCCCTCGAGCCTCAGCTCAACTATGGCTGCGCGCCGCTTCGCGGTTTCGTCGAAGGCCTGACGAAATATATCGATTCGCCCCTCCCGGAGGTCTACGACCTGGACCAGGACCCGCGGGAAGCCGTGAACCTCGCCGCGAAGGCGGACATTCCCGCTCTCAAGGAACGTCTCGAGGCGATCCTCAAAGGCCAGGCGGGCGCGGCCGCGGCCCCGCCGGCCGTCGCTGACGACCGGACCCGGGAGAAGCTGCGCAGCCTCGGCTACATCGTCTCCCCGGTCGCCCGGACCCGGTCCGCCTACGGGGCGGAGGACGACCTGAAGAGCTTCCTGCCCTTCCAGCAGCGGCTCGAGCGGGCGATCCTCGGCGCGGACGCCGGACGGCATGAGGACGCCGTCCGGGAGCTCGAAGCCCTCGTCCGGGAGAAGCCGCACTTCTCCCCGGCCTATATCTATCTGGCCCAGATCCACATGGCCGGGGACCGGATGGACCAAGCGCTCCGGACCATGGACGACGGGGTACGGGCCAATCCCGAGGACTTTGCCCTGCTCGCCGAATACGGCAAGGCCCTCGTCCGCGGCGGGCGGCCCCGGGAAGCGGAGGAGACCCTCGAAAGGGCCGTCGCGCTCATCGACTTCGATCCCGACTCTTGGGCCGCCCTGGCACGCGCCCGGCTGGCGGCGGGAGACGCCCCCCGGGCCCAAGAGGCCTTCGACAAAGCCTTGGCCCTCGATCCCACGTCGGCCCCGATCCACGCCGAGATCGCCGGCCTCAGGATGGGCCTCTATCTCGAGGGGGGGGAGAACGCCTCCGACCTCGAGCAGGCCATCGCCCACTTCGAGAAGGCCGCGGCCCTGGACGCCTCCCTGAGCTCGGTCTACGGCGGTCTCGGCTACGCCTACCGGCTGGCCGGGCGGACCGAAGATGCCATGCGCGCCTGGGAGCGGGCCATCGCCCTCAGCCCCGGGGACGACTTCTCGACCTACCAGCTCGGCCTCGTCTGCCTCGAACGGGGCGACAAGGCCCGGGCCCGGAAGCTCTTCACGGCCATCCTCGAGGCCAGGGGCGGCGAGCTCACGCCGCCGGAACGGGACCGGCTCACAGCCCTGATCGAGAAATGCAAATGACCCGCGACGGAGCAGATCATGATTGAACGCGCACAACGCATCGCGGCGGCCCTGCTGGCCGCGCTGGCCCTGGGAGCGGCCGTCCCGGCGGCCGGGGCGGCCGACGTGAACGTCCTTCTCGTCACGATCGACACGCTGCGGCCCGACCGCCTGAGCTGCTATAGCGCGATGCACCTCCGGACGCCCCGGATCGACGCCCTGGCCGGGAAGGGCGTCCTCTTCGAGCGGGCCTTCGCCCACAACCCGATCACCCTGGCGTCGCACACGAACATCCTGCTGGGCCTGACCCCCCCCGCCCACGGCGTGAGCGAGAACAGCAAGTCCATCGTGCCCGGCGAATTCCTGAGCCTGGCCGAGCTGCTCAAGGCCCAGGGCTACGCCACGGGCGCCTTCGTCAGCTCCTTCTCGCTCGACTCCCGCTTCGGGCTCGACCAGGGTTTCGACGTCTATGACGACGCCTATCCCTCGAAGCCGGCCCCGGGGCTGCCGTTCTCCGAGCGCCCCGCCGCGAAGACCCTGGCCGCCGCTGACACTTGGCTCGACGCCCAGAAGGGCCGCTGGTTCTGCTGGGTCCACCTCTGGGACCCGCATGCCCCCTACGAACCCCCGTCCCCCTACGACGCCCAGTACAAGGACGATCCCTACTCCGGCGAAGCGGCCTACGTCGACGCCCAGCTCGGGAGACTTCTCGACTGGGTGGAGGCCCACGGCGGACTGGGGAAGACGCTGATCGTGCTGACGGCCGACCACGGCGAGTCGCTGGGCGAGCACGGCGAGCAGTACCATAGCTATTTCGCCTACAACTCGACGATCTGGGTGCCCCTGATCGTCGCCGGCCCCGGGATCGCCCGGCCCTCGCGCGTCAAGGACTACGTCAGCCACGTGGACATCTTCCCGACCGTCTGCGAGGTCCTCGGCCTCAAACCCCCGGCCGGCCTGCACGGCGGCTCGCTCGTGCCTTTCCTCAAGGGCCGAACGAGGAAGGCCCTTCCGGTCTACTTCGAGTCCCTCGACGCCCATCTCAACCGCGGCTGGGCGCCCCTGAGGGGCCTCATCCGCGACGGCAAGAAATACGTCGATGCTCCCATCCCCGAGCTGTACGACCTCGAGAAGGATTTCGACGAGAAGACGGACCTTTCCCGCGCGACCGACCTCGCGCCCTACAAGAAGAGCTTCGAGGAGGCCTTCCGGTCGTACGGCCGGTCCGGCGCGGCCAAGCCGCCGGGGGCCGCGGACCGCGAGACCCGGGAGAGGCTGCGCAGCCTGGGCTACGTGGCCTCCCCCGTAACCCAGACCAAGGCGTCTTACGGACCCGGGGACGACCTCAAGACCCTGCTGCCCTTCGAGCAGAAGATCGACATCGTCCGGATGCTGTCCCAGGCCGGCCGGGTGCCCGAGTGCGTCAAGATCCTCACGGACATCATCCGCGCCCGGCCCGATTTCATCCAGGCCTATTTCCGTTTGGGGGACATCTACGAGACCAAGGGCATGACGGACGAAAGGATCGGCGCCCTCGAGCAAGGGGCCCTGGCCAATCCCGGCAATTATGTCATGGTCGCGGGATACGGGATCACCCTGGTGAACAAGGGACGCTACCAGAAGGGCATCGAGGTCCTGTCGGGCGCGATCGGACAGTTCGACCGGGACGCCGAGACCTTAAACTCCCTGGGCGTGGCCTACTGGAGGACCGGCGATCTCGACAGGGCCCGGACCCACTTCGAGCGGGCCCTGGAGATCGATCCCGACGACGCCATCTACAACGACAACATGGGCGCGTTCTTCGTGGCCACGGCCCTGCGGTTGAGGAGCGGCCAGGACATCGAAAGGTCCCTGCCCTTCTTCGCCACGGCCATCGCCGCCGACCCCGGGCTGGCTTCGGCCTACAACGGCCGGGCGGGGGCCCTGAAGATCCTCGGCCGGCTCGACGAGGCCATCCAGGACTGGGAGAAAGCCTTGGCCGTCGACCCCCAGTTCGACTTTCCGGCCTACAACCTGGCCGTGTCCTATCTCGAGAAGGGGGACACCAAGAAGGCCCTCGGCTACTGCCGGCGCTATCTGGACATCAAGGGGAAGACGATCACTCCCGAGGAGAGGCGCGACATCCAGGCCTTGATCGATAAATGCCGGAGATGACGGGGAGCCGTCGTCCCGGCGGGAAACGGTGTCAATGGAGGTTCACATGAAATTCTCGCGCGCGACCGTGGTCGGTCTGGTCATCGGGGCATCCCTGGGGCTCGCCGGAGCGGCGTTCCCGGCCGAGAAGGCCGTCCAAAGCCAGTGGGCGGCGGCGCCCGTCCGCGTCGACGGGGCGAGCCAGGATTGGCAGGACGCCGTTCTGCTCACGGACAAGGGCTCCAAGGCCGAATACGCCCTGAGGAACGACGGCGAATTCCTCTATATCCTGTTCCTGTTCAAGTCGCCGACCTCCCTGAGCACCTACGAGGTCTCGGGAATGAAGGTCTACTACAGCCTGGCCGGGAAGAAGGCCAAAGGCACGGGCTTCCATTTCGTCAAGCGGTCGCTCTCCGCCGACGAGCTCATCGCCAACATCGAAAAGGGCGGGGAAGCCCTGACCGAGGAGAAGAAGGCCGAGATCCGGAAACAGAAGGGCTACATGACCTACGTCGGCATGCCCGTCGACGTCAAGAAGGTCCCCGGCCAGGCCGCCGTCGAGCCGGACGAGCCGCCGACCTTCCGCGACAAGCTTTCGCCCCAGCTCAGCGTGGTCGAGTTCCGGATCCCCCTGGCCGGTCTCGTCGAGGCCGGCCAATCGGCGGCCGCCGGGACGGCCCTCAAGCTCGGCTTCGAGTGGGGCGGCATGACGGCCGAGATGCGCTCAGCCTACATGGCCCGCGCGGCCGATGCCGGTTCCCAGGCCCGGGGAGCCGGCGGCGGCGACCTCGCTTCCCAGGTGAGCGGCAATTACGAGGGCGGCGGGGAGGGCGGCATGGGCGGGGCCATGGGCGGACGGCCCGATCCGCGGACGCGGAAACACGCCTTCTGGATCGACGTCAAGCTGGCCGCCCGCGGCGATTGAGCGCCGCCGGCCGGACCGGGCTCAGGGGGCGATCTTGACCTCGAAGAGCCTGCGGATCCGGCCCGACCTGGCGTCCCGGCCCTGGATGATGACGTCGACGTAGTTCACGCCGGGCCGCAGGGCCGGAGCGAAGCGGAAGCGGACGTCCTTCAGGGTCTCGATCTCGCTCATCGGCGCGGCGAAGCTCCGTTCCTCCTCGAAGACCGTTTTGGCCAGGTCGGCTCCCGCGTAGACGTAGAACTTGAAGCGCAGGTCGACGACGTACTCCCCCTTGTCGTTCTCCTTGAAGTTGATGGACTTGGCCGGCAGGGCGATCTCGATCTCGCCGGCGGCGGGGTCGAAGGACAGGTCGAACTTGACCACCTTCTTCAGGAACGCGTCCGCCGTGCCGACGCTGGCGCCCATTTTGAGGATGTCGATGGCCTCGAAGAATTCGCCCTCGTAGTTGCGGATCCGGTAGCTGCCGTTGGCCTTCTCGTCGACGAACTCGATCCCCAGCCCGTACCGGTAGTAGATCCACCAGATGATCGAGCCCCGAACGGTGGAATCCCCGTGAGTGACGGACTCCTCGAACTTGTCGGGCGGCCCCATGAAGATGTAGATGCGCCCCCGATCCGTGTCCCAGCCGCGGCGCCCCTCGCCCTTGAACCGCTTGGCGGCGTAGGCCACCCGCTGCTCGAACTCGCTCCGGAATTCGTTGATGTCCGTGTCCGCGTTCGGGTCCCGCTTGGCCCAGAAATCGTCGATGAACTCCCGGCGAGATTCGACGTCGGAGAGGAGTTTGAAGATCCGGGACTCCTCCCGGGTCATGATCAGGCTGGCCGTTTCGTAGAAGGCCTTGCTCTCGGGGTCGAGGGCGACCTTCGGACCGCCCCCGCAGGCCGTCACGGCACCCAGCGCGGAGGAAAGGACGATCGACCACAGGGCCGCGCGTGCGTTCATGGGCACTCCCTTCGCGCGCCCATCCGGGGGCGCTACTTCTTCTTCAGGTATTCGATGAACCCCCGGACCTGGTCCGCCCGGGGCGAGTCGGGATCGATCTTCAGGTAGTCCTCGAAGGCCGCCAGGGCCTCCGCGGTCTTCTGGAGGTTGAGGTAGGCCAAGCCCAACTGGTAGACCGCGTCGGGCGATTCCTTCTGTTTCTCGACGGCCTTGACGAACAGCTTCAGCGCGTCCTCGAACCGGCCGTTGTTGTAGTAGCTGATGCCCATGTTATAGAGGATGACGGGGTCATCGATCCGATCGAACTCGATCTTGCCGTACCACTCGAGGGCCTTGGCCGAGTCGCCCCGGTTGGAGTAGCAATTGCCGATGGCGATGATCGATTCGGCGTCCTTGGGGTTCTTCTCCAGGACCTTCAGGTAGTTCGCTTCGGCCTGATCGTAGTTCTCCTTGGCGAAGTGGCAGTTGCCGACGTTCCGGTAGATCGGATAGGCTTCGGGCTGTTTCGCCAGGATCTCGGTGTAGAGCGCCAGGGCCTCATCGAATCGGCTCTGATCGAAGGCCGCGTTCCCCTTGATCAGGAGATCCCTGATCTCGTCCGTCATCGCCAGCCCTTCGATCTTGGTCATGACGACCTTGACGTCGGGGTTCTTGCCGCCTTCCATGACCTCCAGGGTGATGTTCTGCGGGGCGTAGCCCACCTTCGAGAAGGTGACGCGCCAGCCGCCGCCCCGGATCCAGGCGGCCATCCAGCGACCGCTCTGGTCGGACTTGACCTCCAGGCCCTGCTGGGCCTTGAGGGAAAAGAGCTTGACCGTGACCCCTTCGATGGGAGCGCCGCTTTCGTCCGCGATGGTCCCGCCCTGGCGGGCCCGGCCCTTGAAGTCCTGGGCCCCGAGAGCGGCGGCGAGAACGAGCATCAAGACGATCATGGTTTTCTTCATCGCCAACCTCCTGACGAGCTCGGCCCGCCGCGCCTTCGGAGGGCCAACCTCAGGTCTTATTGTACCATTTTTTCAAGAGGGGTGAGAAGGCCCGGTCCGGTCCGACTCCCTGCGGCGGTCCCCGTGGCCGAAGGCGGCGCTCTGCTTGGCCGCTTCTTCCTTGCCCTTGAGGGCGGACGGGAGACCGGGCCGGCGGACCAGGGCGGCGTCGAAATGACCGATGGCGGCCTCGTAGTATCGCTCCTCGGCCGTCTTGACGTAGAGAGAGAAGTTGAGGTAGCCGAGGTTGTTCAGGGCCTCGACGAAGTCGGGGTCGAGCTCGAGGGCCTTCTTCAGGCTCTTTTCGGCGAGCGCGGTCTCGCCCGTCGCCAGGTAGGCCATGCCCAAATAGTTGAACGTCCGGGGGTCGTAGGGATCCCGGTCGGCGCACTCCTCGAGGGGCCCGATGGCCTGGGCGAACTTCCGGGCCTTCATCCGCACGATCCCCAGACGGGTCGTCAGGGCCATCGTCCCGGGATTTTTGGCCAGGCCGCCCTCGAGCACGGCCTCGGCCCGCTCGAGCCGGCCGGCCCGGTCGTGCATATCGGCCAGGACGGTGTAGGCGTTGATGTAGATGGGGCGGATGCGCAGGAGCGTCTCGAGCTTCTTCACGGCCGGCTCCCGGCGGCCGGCCTGGAACTCCTCGATGGCCGTCCGGAGATGGGCGATGAGGGGCTGGAGGGCCTTGAGGTCGTCCTGCGGGCCGTAGACCTTCTTCTTATCCGGCTTGCCGGCGACGTAGCCCAGGCTCTCGAGCAGCGGCCCGATCTCCGGATGTTTGCCCTCCCAGTCCCGGGTCGCGCCCTTGCCCTTGAGGCTCTTCTTGAGCGCCTTGAGGTCTTCGGCGAGCCCGTCGACGTCGACCGTCGGAGCGAGATTGGTCTCCTCCGCGGGATCGGCGGCGAGGTCGTAGACCTCCTTGATGGGCTGGTCGATGAACTTCAGATCGCCTCGGATGAAGCCCGAGAGAGGGGCGGCGCCCAGTGTCAGGTAGGGGGACATGGACTCGAAGTAGATCAGGGGCTTCTGCCGAGGCCGGCCGGCGACGAGGGGCAGGAGCGATTCGCCTTGGACCTGAGCCGGGACGGGGAACCCGAGGATATCGCAGACAGTGGGCAGGATGTCGACATGGCAGGCGTTCCCGGCCACCGTCGCGGGCGCGGCCCCCGGCACATGGATGAACAGGGGGACGTGGAGGGTGTTGTTGTAGGCGAAGAAGCCGTGCCGGAACTCCTCCTTTTCCCCGAAGGCCTCGCCGTGGTCCGAGGTGACGATGACGACGGTCCTGGCCAGGGCCCCCGTCTTCTCGAGGGCGTCGAAGAGGCGCCCGAGCTCGGCGTCGACGAAGGCGGCCTCGCCCGAATACGGATCGTCCGCGTACTCCGTCCGGAAGGGCTCCGGCGGCGTGTAGGGATCGTGCAGGTCGAACACGTGGACCCAGGAGAACCACTTCCCGGATTGGGCCGGGATCCAGTCCAGGGCCGCCCCGACGACCTGGTCGGCCGTCCGTTCGACGACGTCGAAATCCTCGTGCTCGGCGAATCCCGTGTCGTCGTCATAGAGGTCGAAACCCTTGTCGAGCCCGAAACGGGAATCGAGGACGAAGGCGCCGACGAAAGCGGCGGTCTTATAGCCGCGGCCCTTGAGGATCTGAGCCAGGGTCTGGTAGCGGTCCTCCAGCCGGAAGCCCGGGTTGTCGCTGACCCCGTGATAGAGGGGCGTCGTTCCCGTCATGATGTTGGTGTGGGAGGGCCGCGTCAGGGGCGTCTGGGCATAGGCGTGGGTGAACACGGCCGACCGGCGGGCCAGGGCGTCGAGATGGGGGGTCCTGACGTAGCGGTCGGACAGGATGCCCACCCGGTCGTACCGGAGGGTATCGACGGTGATCAAGAGGACGTTCAGGTCGCCGGGCGGAACGGGCGACGCCGGGGCGGTCGCGGCCGCAACCAGGAACAGTCCGAGGGCGGCGGCGCTCCGAAAACATCGTTTTCCATGGCCGGGCATTTGAGTTCCTCCTTACGATTAGACGGTCGAACCCCGGATATCTTCCGGCGCCGCCCCCCGGTCCCCGCGGGCCGGGCGGCAGGGTCCTCGACAGAACCGCCTCTGAGTTTGACAGGGGCGGGGGATTCGCATACCATGACGCCCGGAACCAAGGGAAGAAGAGGGTCGATCCGGTTGAACCGCAGGGACTTCATCCGACTCGCCGGCACCGCCACGGCCGGTCTGGCCTACGGCCGGCCCCGGCCCGGCCCGGCCGTTCCCGGATCCGGCCGCCCCAACGTTCTCTTCATCACCATCGACGACCTTCGCCCGGAGCTCGGATGCTACGGGATCGAGGCCGTCCGTTCTCCGAGGATCGACCGGCTCGCGGCCGAAGGGACCGTCTTCCGGCGCGCCTATTGCTCCCAGGGGGTCTGCAACCCCTCGCGGGTGAGCCTCCTGACCGGACTGCGGCCCGACAGCCATCATGTCGAAGACAACGAGACGCACTTCCGGCGCTTCCTGCCGTCGATCGTCACCCTGCCGCAGGCCTTCGCCAGGACCGGCTATCTCAGCGCCTGCCTGGGAAAGGTCTTCCATGGCACCCTCCCCGATCCGCCCTCGTGGAATCGGTTCGCCGCCCCGCCCGATGATCTGCCCGTCTACATGTCGAAGGAGACCCGGGCCAGGCAGGCCCGGAGGGAGCGGATCGCCCGCGATCGCGGCTATTCCCAGGGCTGGATCAACGCCTATCTGCGCGGGCCCGCGACCGAATCCACGGACTCGCCCGACTCCGCCCATTGGGACGGGGCCCTGGCCGACCTGGCCGTCGCCATGCTGCGGGACCTCAAGCAAGGCCAGCCGTTCTTCCTCGGCATCGGCTTCACCAAGCCCCACCTTCCCTATGTGGCCCCGAAGCGGTACTGGGACCTCTACGAGCGCGGCGCGATCCCGCTCGCGGCGAACCGCGGCCTGCCCCGCGGGGCTCCCCCGTTCGCCGTCAACAACATGACGGAGCTGGCCAGCCACGAGGATTTCGTCGGCGTCAGGAATCCCCATGAAGGCGGGATCGACGACGAGGGCGCCCGGCTCCTCAAGCACGGCTACTACGCCTGCGTCAGCTTCGTCGACGCGCAGGTGGGCCGCGTCCTCGACGCCCTCGAGGCCCTGGGGCTGCGGGAGCGGACGATCGTCGTCCTGCTCGGCGACAACGGCTACAAGCTGGGCGAGCACGGCAGCTGGGGGAAGATGACGAACTACGAGGTCGATGTCCGGGTGCCGCTCATCGTCTCCCTCCCCGGCCGGAGGCAGGCCGGGATCTCCGCGTCCGCCCTCGTCGAGATGGTCGACCTCTACCCCACCCTGTGCGAGCTGGCGGCGGTCGAGCCGCCGCACCCGACCGAGGGGACGAGCCTGGTCCCCCTTCTCGACGATCCGTCACGGCCGTGGAAAAAAGCCGCCTTCAGCCAGTACGCCCGGGGCTTCACCTACCGGTTCATGGGCCGGGCCCTGCGCACCGACCGTTACCGTCTCGTGGAGTGGCGGGACCGGATCGACGGACCCCTTGTCGCCGTCGAGCTCTACGACCACGCGGCGGACCCCGGAGAGGACGTGAACATCGCCGGCGACCCGGCCCACGGGGATCTGGTCGCCGCCTTGTCCGCCGAGCTCGCCGCGGGCTGGAAGGCCGCCCGACCGCAGGGTCAGGACCTCGCCAGATAGCCGGCCCGGTAGACGACCCGGCAGTCCGGCCTTTTCACCTTGACGTCGACGTCGAGGAAGGTCCCCGGCGGCGCGGCCACCGAAGGCGTGAAATAGAGGATGTAGCAGGCGTCCGTAGCGGCCAGAGCGGTCTTCAGCGACGCCGCCGGGTTCTGGGAGGAATCGGTGATCCCGCCCGTGGCTCTGGCGATCGAGGACAGGGCCTTGAAGATATCCTCGGATTGCTCCCGCATGTTGACGCCCTGGATGCGTTCGGGGGCCTTGTTCATGAACAGGAAATTGAACGTCGCGCCGGAGCCGGCGAAGACCTGGCGGAGCCGCTCGTGATCGATGGTGATCTCGCGGTTGTACATGCTGAAGATCGTTTGGACCGCCGCCAGGATGTCGGGCCGGTCCTGGTTGCCCAGGAGAAGGGCGTTGGTCGTCTTGGCTTCGATCTCCGGACGGAACTCGCGCTGGTAGAAATAGTACACGGTCCTCAGGCCCGGGCGGGACCCGAGCCCGGCGCCGAAGCGGAGAAGGGACTGCTCATTGAGGACGCGCATCGTCTCGATCTGCTGGAGATCCTCGGCGTAGGCCATGATCAGCTGTTCGAGGCTCGTGCCGTCGTCGATCTCGCCCTCCGTGTCGCTCAATCCCGTCGGGCCGGCCCCGCTGATCTGGCGGATAATCCGCCGGAGGTCGCGGAGGAGGCTGTTGTAGCCCATGTTGCCCCGGATGATGTCCTTGCGGACGATGTCGTGCAGCTCGCGGGCCAAGACGGCGCGCGGCTTGGCGGACAGGTGCTCGGGCGTGAGGCCGTAATTCCCCATCGGCGTCTGGATCTCCAACGTATCGCCGGCGACGAGGCCGTGCTCGAAGAAATTCTGGAGGGCCTCGGCGATCTTGCTGTTGTAATCCGATAGCTGGAAGACGAGGGTGATCCTCCGGCCGAGGTCGGGACGCGTCCCCGGCGCGCCCTCGTGACGCTCGATCGCGTTCTTGCGAAGGAGGAAAAGGGCCTCGGGCTTGGCCGCGGAACCGCTTTCCAGGAGCTCGAAATCGGCCAGGGTCAGGTCGGGGACGAAGGCCTCTTTGCTAAAGACGCGGACCGTGATGGGCACGGCCGCCGCGGCCGCGGTTGGGGCGCCCGGCCGGGCGGGGGCCGCCGGAACGAAGGCCGGAAGGAGGACCCCGGCCAGGATCACAGCCAGTCCGGCGCTCGGGATGATCGCGAGGAAAGGTCGTTTCATGGTCACGCCCCCGGAGCAGAAAGGATTCTATTTCTATTATAGCACAGGGCCCTTCGAGACCCCGTTCGCGGGCGCGGGGGCGCCGGCCCTATTTCAAGAAGATCTCCACGACGGGGATCTCGACCGGAGGCTTCCGCACCGGCAGCGAGAGGGCCAGGTCCGCGGCCCCGTCCCCGCCCCCCGCGCTCATGCGGATCTCGGACGCGTCGTGGAGGAACTGCGCGTATTTCGCCCTCCCGGCCAGTCCCGGCAGGACGAGCCGGTCGAGCGGATAGGCCAGCAGGTGGACGTAGAGCCGTTTGGCCGCCGGATTCCAGGTCAGCAGCGTGTTCGGCGGCGCGACGATCCCCGCCGGAGCCTCGGTGCAGCCGTAGACCGAACGGCCGTTGACCTTCATCCATTCGCCCATGGCCTTCAGGCTGGCCTGGGCCCGGTCGTCCAAGGTCCCCCGCGCCGTGGGGCCGACGTTGAGCAGGAGGTTGCCGCCCTTGCTCACCGACTCGGCCAACAGCTCGACGAGCTGGGCCGGGCTCTTCCATGTGTATTCGTCGCGGTAGTAGCCCCACGACCCGGAAAAGGTCTGGCAGGTCTCCCAGGGCACCCGCCGGCCGGCGCGCTCGGGCCACTTGGCCACCTTCTCCTGCTCCGGCGTCGTGAAATCCCAGCCGCCTTCGACGTCCTCGAGATCGAGACGGTCGTCGACGATGATGCCGGGTTGGAGCGACCGGGCCAGCTTGAGCAGGTTGACGGAGTCCCAGTCGGCCCGGCCCTTGCCGTTCTTCCCCGGGAACGAGAAATCGAACCAGATGATGCTGATCTCGCCGTAGTTCGTGAGCAGCTCCCGGACCTGGTTCTTGACGTACTCGCGGTACTTGGCCATGTCCTTGCCCGCGTTGAGCTGGTCATAGGCGGCGTCGCTCTCCTGCCGCAGCGGGTGCATCCGGTCGACGGTATAATCGGGGTGATGCCAGTCGATGAGCGAATAGTAGAACCCGACCTTCAGGCCCTCGGCCCGGAAAGCCTCGACGTACTCTTTGATCAGGTCCTTGCCGATGGGGGTGTTGGTCGCTTTGTAATCGGTATACTTCGAATCCCACAGGCAGAAGCCCTCGTGGTGCTTGGACGTCAGGACGGCGTACTTCATGCCGGCCGCCTTGGCCATTTTGGCCCATTCCCGGGGATCGTAGAGGTCGGGGTCGAAGGCCTCGAAGTACTTCTGGTACTGCTCGTTGGTCATCCGCTCCCGGTTCTTGACCCATTCGTGGCGCGCCGGCAAGGCGTAGAGGCCCCAGTGGATGAACATCCCGAACCTGGCGTCCGTCCACCATTTCAGCCGCTGGGCCTTCTGGGCCTCGGTCTCCTTCGGGAGCTGGGCCGTCGCCATCGGAGCGACCGTCGCCAGGACGATCGCCAGGGCCACGATCCGCAGGACGCTTCGATTCATCATCATCATTCTCCTCTGATAATCCGCTCGAGGGCCGCCCGGCCTCCGCCAGAACGGGACTCCGGACGACCCGGATTATAACCGAAAAATGCGCCGGCGATAACCGGCTCGTTCTCTCCCCTCTCCCAACATAGACTCACGCCGGTCCGGAGACCCGGTAGTCTTGGGACGGCCGGAGGTGCCCCGCATGATCCCGTCGGTCTTTAAAGTCCTCAAGCTCCGGTTGGACGTCGACGAGGTCCTGAAGTCGGCCGTCATGTTGACCCTCCTGGCGTCGTTCATCGGGGATCTCTAAAAGATACGGCCCCGTGAACATCGACCTGGCCCGGATCACGCCGAAGGACCTGGAGGAGATCGTCTCCAATCTCGACGACATGACGGTCGAGGTGGACGGCAAGGACAAGGTCCGTATCTTCTGCGAGTGACGGCCGCGTCAGGAGGCTGCGATGATCACCGCCGCCCGGACCGCCTCGATCGCGCGGCCGACGGCGCTGCCGATGGGCTGACCGCGGCCGATCTCCTTGGCCCGCTTCTTCGCCTCGCGGCGTTCCCCCTTCTCGACGAGGACGCCGACGAGGTCGCAGGCGTGGATGAGCCCGATGAGGGCGGCCAAGCGCTCCTCGGGGACCCCGACACCCCTGAGGGCGGAGCGGACCTCGTCCCTGACCTGCGATTCCGGCCGGGGGTCCATCTGGGGATATCGGGTCGTCGGGAAGACCCAGAGCAGCCGGCCCTCCTCCCGGACGAGGATGCCCTTTTCGACCAACCGGGCCAGGAGCCTCTTCTTGATGCGTCCCGATCGGCCGAACCGGCCGACCCAGTGGTCGATGCGGCGCGTCTTGGGGGAGGCCCGGATCGCCGCGAGGATCTCGTCGAGGATCTCGTCCCGGGCCAGGCCGCGGGGCGCCGCGACCAGGTCCTTCCCCTCGATCCGCACCAGCCCGGTCCGCGCGAGCTCGACGAGCAGCGCGCCGGCCAGGCCGTAGGGCAAGCCCAGGGACGCGGCCATCAGGACCGTCCCCTTCTCGTCGTTGAGGCCGAGAAGGAGCAGCTCCTCGGCCAGGTTGAGCCTTCTGTCCATACCGTGACTCCTATTTCGGGTTGACGCCCGGACTAAAGGATCCGAAAGGAAAGGGCCGTTTCGACCGGGGCGCCGCCCGCGGGGCCTGTCCACCGGAACGCGAGGTCGTAGTCGCCCGGCGGGAGCTTCTCGAGCTCGAGCTCGTACACGGCGTTCCAGATCCCGGTCTTCTTGCTCCACTCCTCCTGGACGAGGCCGGCGCCTAGGGAGCCCCCGCCCGCGCCCCCGCCGACGCGCGCCGCCGAGACCGCCAGGGGCCACTTCCTCGGGTCCTGGCCGGAGTGGATCTGGACCAGGAGCCCGGCCCGCTGCCCGCGCTGGACGTGGGCGACCGCCATCGGATAGAACTTGCGGTTGGGAACGTCGACCGTCCCGTCGTCGTTGGCGATCGTGAACGGGACGACCATGGCCTTGTCGGTCTTGATGAGCATCCCGACCGTCGTCGTCAGGACCTTCGGCGCGCCCCCCTCCCCGACTTCGGGGATCTCGAGGGGGCTCTCGACCGTGCCCATCCGGTCGAGCGCCCGGTCGTAGATGGCGAAGGTCGCCCGGTAGGTCTTGGGCTTGAGCTCGGTCTCGCCGGAGGCGCAGTTCCAGCCGAAGTACTCGGCGTTCCTGACCCGCTGCAGGAAGGACGGGATGAGGACGATGGGCACGGCGGTCTCGGACAGGAAGCCGGACGACCCGGAGGGATCGTCGAGGGTCAGCTTGAACTTGAGCATGACCGTCTGGTCGGCCGCCGCGCCCTCGCCCAGGATCTTGCGGGCCGACAGGGCCGTCTGGATCCAGAGGATGTACTTGTCCTTCCCGGTGGCGAAGGGGACGATCCGGGCCTGGAAAGGGATGTCCTTGAACAGAGAGGGATTGTAGGCGGCCGAGGCGAAGGCCAGGCCCTCCCTCTGCTCATCCGTGTAGTCCAGGAAGCCCTCGCGGAACCGGAGGTCCAGGCCCGGACGGAGGACCTTGACCTGGATCTTGTGGTACTTGCCATCGGCCTTCTTGCCCTTCGGCGCGTAGCTCAGCTCGTAGTACTGGGCGAAGTCCCGCTCGATGATGCCGGCGAACTGCTCGAACTTGCTCCCGCCCAGGAACGCGGCCCCGCCCGTGTCGTCGGACAGGGTGCGCAGGCTGGCCAGCTCGTTCCGCTTGATCTCCGCGATCTCGTCGGGGCGCTTGAGCCCGGCCGCGGCCGAGACGCTCCGGCCGATAGCCCGGGGGAAATTGTCGTAGGCGATGTCGCCCAGGACGTAGCGGAGGTAGTTGTCCGGGTCGAGGGCGTAGAAAGTGATGTTGTGAGAGTTGGCGAAGCGCACCAGGTCGTCGAAGATCTCCGAGCCGGTCCGGTAGGTCTTCTTGCCGAGCACCTTGAAGGGATCGTTGACTTTGGCCGCCGCGACCTGGGATTGGACGGCCGTGGTGTCCGCCACTCCTCCGCCCTCGAAGAAACGGGTGAAGGAGAGGGACGGGACGCCGCCGCTGACGAAGAGCAGGGACTTGCGCCCCTCGATGTCCTTGACGATGTTCATGACCCCGAGCAGCCCGTTGATGGTCTTCTCGAAGCGGCGCCGCGTCTCGGCCTCGAACGCGAGCTGGCTGGACTGCTGGAAGCCGTCGGTGCCCCGGGTCTCGACCCGGGCCGGGGTGTTCCCGTCGATGATCGAAGGGACGGCCAGCGAGTCGGCCGCCTTCTCCACCCAGATGCTCCCGGTCGCCTTGTCCACGGCCTTGGCGATGAGGGCCCGGTCCCGGGTCAGGGGCTGGAGGAGGACCATCCGGCCGTCCTCGGCGAGCTCGAAGACGATGATGTCCCGGCCGATCTCGAGGAGCGAGTTGAGCTTGGCCAGGATCTCGGGCTTGCTCCGGTCGAGCATCCGCTGGATGGTGTTGATGGAATCGAAGACGACGACGAAGGGGCTGTCCCGAAGCGGCGGGGCCGCGGCGGGGGCGCCCGCGGGCTCGACCCCGCCCCGCCGGAGGCGGACGAGCTCGGCCGAGCTCAGGTCCATCTTCTTGCCGTCCTCATAGACCTCGAAATCCGGCTTGGCCAGGTCCGCGACGAAGCGGCCGTCCTTGTCGAAGGCGATGACGTCGACCAGGACGAGCCGGACCGTGACCTCGTGCCGGGCGTCGGGCTGTGTCGACGTGGTTTGCGCGGCGAGGGCCAGCGCCAAGCCCAGGAGCCCGGCCCAGAGCGTCCCCAGCCCTTTTCGGGATGTCGGATGATCGAACATGGCCGCCACCTCCCTGAGAAGAAGATACGCCCAACGAAACGGGAATTCAACCGCGGGAAGGAGGGTTGAGCGCCGGAGGCGTTAGCTTTCCGACGCCCTGACGTCGACGGCGAACTCCTCGCCCCAATGCGATTCGATCAGCTTCGTCAGGCCGGGAAGGTCCCTGGCCTCGATCAGCCGGAGGATCCCGAGATGGTCATTGTAGGATTTCTCGAGGGCCGGCGGGTCCGAGAAGGGCGCGAAGTCGGTCTTGCGGTGGTAGATGGCGATCTTGGCGATGAGCTCGCTCAGCGTGTCGTAGAGCGCCGCGCTGCCGCAGCAGCGCCAGATCCGGTCGTGGATGCGCAGGTTCTGCTCGAGGTAGCTCCGATGGTCGTTGGCGTCGTGGAACCGCCCGAGCTCCCTCGTCAGCGCCCGGATCTCCTGGATATCCTCGTCGGCCATCCGGGCCAGGGTCCGGCGCATGGACAGGATGTCGAGCGTCCGGACGATCTCGTAGAGCTCCCGGACCTGCTCGAGCGTCGTGTCCTGGGCCAGGACCTCCTTGCGGGCGTTGATGACCAGGTACTTCTCGGCCGCGAGCCGGAAGAAGGCCTCCCGCACGGGCGTCGACGAGGTGTTGAAGAGGGCCGCGATCTCCTTCTCCTGGAGCCTCTGGCCGGGCTTGATCTCGCCGTCGATCAGGGCTTTCTTGAGCGATTGGTAGATGGTCTCGCTGAGGGTCGCGGGCGCTTGGAAATCGGCCGGCTTCCATTCCATCGGGGTATCCCCCGGCATCGTTCGTGAGACGATCCGTTTCGAGCTCAAATTGGCCCTCCCCATCAGGGGCCCATACTATTACCGGGCCGGCCGGGTGTCAAGATTCCCGTTAGAGGTCGGGATCAGGGCTTGACACGACCGCCGCGTTCCCCTACAAATCCCTTATGATCACGAAAACCCATACCCGTCCGAGCGCCGCGATCGTTGCCCTGCTTCTCATCGCCGCCCTCGCCGGCTGCGTCAGCGTCGAGAAGCGCTACCGGAAAGGCCAGGAGCTCGAAGACCAGGGACGGCTGGAGGAAGCGTCCCAGCGCTACATCGCCGTCTTGGACAAGGAGCCGGGCCGGGAGGACGCCCGCGAGAGGCTGGCCGATATCGGGGCCCGCCTGATCGACGATTGGCTGGCCGGGGCCCGCGCCGACGGGGACGGCGGCCGTTACGAGGGCGCCGTCGCGGCCATCCGGCGCATCGACGACCTCAGGGAGCGGACCGGCCAGGTGGGCGTCGCGCTGGCCGTGGCCGAGGACTACGGCGACTTCCGCCGGAGGATGATCGGCGCCGCCGTCGACTCGCTCTTCCGCCGGGCCGAGGAGCTGGAGAGCGCGGGGAACTGGCCGGAAGCGGCCGGGACGTACGACCGGCTGCGCTCCTATCCCCTGTCCCCGGACGAGACGCTCCGGGTGGATGAGGCCCGGGCCGGTGTCTACATCCGCTGGGCCGAGGACGACATGGGCCGGGGGTCCTTCCGGGCGGCTTACGGGCACGCGCAGAGCGCGCTGGGCATCTTCGGGCCCGAAACGCGGACGGGCGGGCAAGCCCGATCGGTCCAGAAGGCCGCGCTCGACGCCGGGACGAAAACGGTCGCCGTCCTCCCCTTCTGGGTCAGCCCCGGGGCCGGGCCCGGGACGCCCCGGGAGCTGGAGACGCGCCTGTACGATACGCTCCTCTACGAGCGCCTGGACGATCCGCCGCCCTTCGTCGGCCCGATCGACCGGAAAGAGATCCACCGGGCGATGGACCGCCTCCGGGTCCGGGGCGGGGACATCCCCGACCGGACGGCGGCGGCGATCGGCCAGGCGCTTCGCGCCGACTTCGTCGTGGTCGGCTGGCTCGACGCCTTCCGGCGGGAGGACGGCGCGGCCGAGGAGATCGTGCGCCAGGCCCCACTCCGCAGGGACCGGTCGTCGTCCGCCTCCTACATGGAAAAAAAGTACACGGTCAAGCTGACCGGCGAGGTCGTGGTCCGGATCCTCGATCCCGTCACGCGGAGGGAAGTGGAGGAGAAGACGGTCTCCGCCCAGGTCTCGGCCCCGTTCCGCCGCGCCTATTTCGAAGGGGACGCCGCCGCGCTCGAGCTCTCGCGGGAGGAGCGGGCGCTGTTCGACAGGGAAGGCTGGCGGCGGGCCGAGGAGGATCTTCAGGATACCCTGGTCGACAGGCTCGCCGAGAAGATCGCCCCGGCCGTTTTCGACAGGGTCCTGCGCTTCGTCAAGTAACGGCCTCCGGTAACGGCGCCCTCCGGAGATCATCTTGCCTTTTGATCCGGGCGATGTTAGCATTGGGACCAGGATTCGGGTTGACGACACATCAACGTCATCGACGGGCCATCAGGCCGGGAGAAGGAGACATCGTCTGTCTGCGCACCCCGGTCTCAATCCAACCTGCGGGAGGTCATGCATGAAACGGAACGGAAGGACTCTGGCCGCGGCGTTCCTCACGGGCGCCCTGATCGCGGGCGCTCTGCCCGTCGCCGCCCAGGAAGCGGGGGCGTTCAAGGTGGGCGCGGCGCCGCCGCCCCAGGAGGTGTACACCAAGGTCAACCTGACCGAGCCCTACGACATCATCGAGGGCTTCACGATCTATCCCTCGCTCACGAGCCCCGACCTGTTCTACTACGTTCCGAAGCCCCGCGTCGCGAGGACGGAGCAGGGACGGCTCGTCTTCCGTCTGCTGAGCTACGCCATGGCCGAGAACAAGAACCAGGTCGGCAGCGCCGACGTCGCGGGAGGCTACCTCCAATTCGACGTGACCATGTCGCCGAACCCGGACGAGGAAAAGGCCATTAAGCAACAGCTCCTCAATCCGCCCAAGCGCTTCGCGGCGACCCGCCTCCAGACGGGCAAGTTCCTGTCGGCCGCGTCGGCGACGGTCCATCCCTACGCCCAGACGTTCGGCCCCGCCGCCAAGCCGAAGAACATCCGCTTGGCCCCCATCCCCATCCACAACCTCAAGGCCAAGGCCAGGATCCCCGGCGTGACGGCCGCCGATAAGACGGAGACCGACTGGTACAACGCCAACGGCGACGCCAGCGGGACGACCACCTTCGCCCTCAATCTCTCCGGTCCCCAGTCGATCGCCCTTTATCAGGCCATCATGAACCCCGCGGCCGTGGAGCCGTTCAACGTCTATTTCGACGGCGACTTGGGCGGCTACATCAAGTGCAAGGCCAAGCTCACGGTGAAGACCTCGGAGATCTACAACTTCATGCAGTCCCAGGAGGGCTCGGCCACCCGGGTCGAAAAGCCGGGCAGCCGCGGCGTCAACCTGTTCGGCATCATCCCGATCAAGAGCGGCTCCCAGGCGCAGAGCTCGACCACGGAAAGCCAGGTCAACAATATCGACCTCACCCAGATCCTGAACACGTCGATCAAGATCGAGGGCGATCTCCAGGGATACGACGACGCCCTGATGGCCATGGCCAAGTACGCCTGCGACCAGGCCATCGCCCGGTTCGGCACGCCCATCCCTCTCGACGAGCTGATCGATCCGAAGCGCGAGCTCCGCGAGCCGAACCTGCCGGCCGGCACCAAGCCCAGCGTCTGGGGGTATGCCGCCAGCATCCTCGCCCCCGGGCTCATCTCTCAGGGCGCGGACAAGGGCCGCAAAGCCTATTACGGCTACTTCGATCAGAAAACCCTCGATCAGTCGAAGGCGGCCTCGTTCACGGTCGACCTGAACAAGGAGATCGCCGTCACCTGGCAGTTCTCACCGAGCTCCTCGCTCTTCGACGATTCCATCGTCAAGGAGATCCAGGGCGGCGCGGCCCAGTACGCCCAGAAGCTGGCCCTCAACGACCCGTTCTTCGAAAAGCTGGACATCACCTACACCGCCAACCTGGACTTCGCCGGCGGCCCCTTCACCAAGGTCGTCTTCACCGACATGTTCAAGCTCAAGGACGGCAGCAACTACAGCGTCCCGGGGCTTCTGCTGGAGTCCAAGGACTTTCTGAACGAGACCGGGGTCCTGCTCGGGGCGGCCCCGCCCCAGAACATGAGGTTCGGCGGCCTTCTCCAAGGGAACCTCTACCAGGGCGATATCGGGGGTTCGTTCAACATCCTGAACCCGGGGTCCCGGCTGTCGGCCCTCCGCTCGGGGAAGTGGCCGAAGTTCGCGGACGGAACAGAGGTCAAGGGCATCAGCCACCGTTGGAAATACACCGTCTACTTCCGCCCGAGCGTCAAGGACAACGACTTTCCCCCGTCCTGGACCTCGCCCGAGGCGACGAATTCGGAGACCGTTCTCACCGCGACGATCCCGCCCAAGATCGCGCTGTTCACCGTGACGGGCGACGCCCTCGATGCGGAGACCGTGCGGACCATGACCATCAAGGTCAAGTACACCCGCAACGGCGGCGACAAGGGCTCGATCGTCAAGTCGGCCAAGATCAAGCCGGGCACCCCGGACATCAAGCTCTATTTCTATGACGACGATCCGAAGACCGACCTGCCGTGCGAATATCAGTACACACTGATCTACGCGAGCGGCAAGACCTTCACCAGCCCGTGGAAGTCCGAGGTCGGCGGCCTCGTCGTTCCGATCGACCCGGGCGAAGGGGGAACGCGGCCCTAGCCGGAACCTGTTTCGTCGCTCGCGAGGCCCGATCCGTGGGGGATCCGGCGCGCGGACAGGCTTGGCGGTCCGCGCGTCCGATCCGGGGAGGATGACATGCGCAAGATCTCGACGTTCGCTCCGATCGTCCTGGCCGTCTCGCTGGCGATGCCGGGCCCGGCCGCCCCCGGCCCCGGCGATCCCGGACAGCTGGCCCTGAAGCCTCAGAGGACCCTGACCAAGGTCACGCCGCCGAAGACCTCCGCTTCGAAGATGGACCGGCCGGGGCCCGTCAAGAGCCCCGACCCCTATTACACGATCAAGGTAGGCGAGGCCGAGATCTATCGGGACGCGAAGGACCCATCGCTGGCCTACTACAAGCCCGTCATCCGCCTGGCGCGCCGCGCCGGCACTCCCCTCGCCGAGGGGGTCGGCTCGCTGGCCGCGTCGCTCGACGCGTTCCGCTTCCAATACTACAAATTCGAGTCCGGCGGAAATCCGAAATGGGCCAGCGTCCAGATCGTCGTGGCCCTCGAGAAGCCGCAGGACGCGACCCTGGAAGCCGTTCAAGCCAAATGGAAGGGCATCACCCGCCTCATGGCCCTTCCCCTGAAGCTCGATGGTTCGACGGGGACCCGGATGACGCTTCCCTACCCGCCCCGGGCCGTCGCCTTCTCGGAGTCCGGCCCGTCGGGAGCCGAGGGCGACAACCGTTGGCAATACCTGTCGACGAACACCCACCCGACGCCGCCCGATCTCCTGACCGACGGGAACAACAACGCTTTGAACGAAGCCAAGACCAGGGATTTCGCCTCGCTGATCGCGTCCGACCTCGGCGACATGCCGTCGTTCCAGCCGGCGATCGAGGTCCGGGCGGTCTTCTCTGGCTGGACGGGGAGGTCGCCTGTCTCCAGGAGCCTCGCGGCGTTCAAGACGGCCGCTCCTCTCAAGCTGATGCCGGGCGGCGCTTCGGGGGCCCCGGCGCCGGCCCCGGCCGCGAAAGCGGCCGCTCCGACGCGCACGATGACCATGACCCGGACCCGCCCGGCCGGCGCGACGCCGGCGCCAGCACCCCCTCCCCCCGCCGGGCAGACGGGAACCGTATCGCAGAGGCCGGCCCTCCGGTCCATCAAGCCGGTCACCAAGGCGGCGTTCCGCCCGGACGTCGTCCGCGTTTTCGGCGAGCTTAGGCCTCGCGAGGACATCGACTACGCCTATTCGGACGCCCAGGAAGTCGTGGCGCGGATCCCCGTCAGCTATCCGAAGGACAAGACCCCGGACTATGACTATTACTTCCTGTCCGATTCCGGCCGGTTCGGAGGACCGTATTTCGAGCCTTCGGCCGTGCCCGACCGTCCCCAGCGGGCCGAGCCGCCCCAGGGTTTCGCCGGGCCTTGGTACGAAAGCCACTCGTTCGGCAAGCGGCTCGTCTGGGCGGCGCCGAAGGAGCTTCGCCTCCGCTGGGAGGTCGAGTCCGGGCTCCGGCCGTCCTGCCGTTTTTCCATGACGGCCGACAGCCAGGGCAAATCGACGGGCCACATCACCTACGATCTCTATCCCGATTTCTCCACGCGGGAGCTCGAGGCCGCCGTGGAAGCCCTGAGGGTCAGGACGGGCGAGGCGATCGAGCTCCTCCCGTTCCCCGACCTCATCGACGCCAACCAGATCGCACTCGCCTCGGGCGATCCCGCCATCCAAAAGCTCATCGCGGCCCGCCAGGTCGGTCTGACCGTGCTCAGCCCTGTCCGCGTCGACGACGCCTGGTTCCGGATGACCGTCGACGTCCCCGTCGACGACTGGGCCGCCTTTACCCTGTTCATGAAGGCGGGAGACCTCGGCACATGGGACTTCGGGATCAAGACGGGCGCCGCTTCCGGTACTGCCGAAAAAGCGGCCTTCCGGCTCTCGGGGGACTTGCTGCAAACCATGGGCGGCCCCGTCTCGGCCTCGCTCAAGGCCTGCGACCCGGCCACCGGCGGTTACGAGGTCGTCCTGAACAATTACGGGCTCGACGCGGTCTCGGTCCGCGGCGTGAGGTTCGCCGGGGAAGGCGGGGTACGGGCGGTCTGCGACGTCTGGCTCGATGAGGCCAAAGCCGGGCTGGCCGGCATCGGCTCGGCGTCCTCGTTCGACCAGCAGAACGGCATGAGCGGAGCGGTCACGGCGACCGTCAGGGCCGAGGCCTCGCCGGCCGTCAAGTCATTCCTGGAGACCGGTAAGTATCCGAACCTGACCGCTACCCTGGCCGCGGACATGGTCGTGCCGTCCGATTCGCCGGACGCCGCCGGGGGGACGGATCCGGACATCGCATTCAGCTTCCTGCGCTCTCTCTGCTACCAGTTCATCGGGAGCTCCGAGATCATCCAGGTGCCCGTGGCCCCGGCCGAGCTCAGTCAGTGGACCGACTACTCGAGCGGTTTGGCCGTCCTCCGCTTCCAGGGCTACGTTTACACCCGGGAGCTCGACCTGGCCGCGCGGAACACCGTCGAGATGCGGCGCCTCCCCCGCGAGGGCGCCTACGCCTTCTCGGGCAAGCCCGGAGACGCGGATGTGCTCGAGTTCCGCACGGTCTTCACCCGGAAGGACGGGACGGTCGTCTATCTTCCGGCCTCGGCCGAAGGCGAGACCAAGTGGCTTACGGCTGATGTCAGCGGCGTCCTGCTCGACATGACCCAGGCCCAGCCCGCCAAGAAATAGGGCGCTTACGGCGCGGAGGGCCCCGGCGGCCCGATCCGCATCGTAACAAGGGTCAGGGCTCGATCTCCTCGAAGACACCCGTCTTCCTGTTCTTGCGAACCTTGTCCCAGGGCAGGGCCCGGCCGTTCATGGCCACATAAACGCCGGGCGGCAATACCTGGACGAAGGCCAGGGCCGAGCCGAGGTTGAAGAGCCCGTCGGAGGAGCCGAACTTATAGGGCACCATCGCGCCGGTGAGCACGACGGTCTTGTCCTTGATCGCCGGCCCGAGCAGCCGCGCGGTGACCTCCATCCGGTCTGTCCCGTGGGTGATGAGGATCCGCTCGCGGGGGCAGCTGCGGCAGTGCTCGAGGATGTTGGCGCGGTCGGCGTCGGACATCTCGAGCGAATCGACCATCATCAAGGTCCGGATCTCGACCTTGAGGCCCGAACGGCCCAGCCGAAGCATCTCGGGGACGTGCGTGTCCTGAAAAAAGAGGCTGCCAGAGAGCTCGTCGTATTCCTTGTCGAACGTCCCTCCGGTGACCAGGATGCGGATGCCGCTCATGGATCGCTCCCTGCGTCAGGCGAGGATGGGCCCGCCGCGTCCTTCATCTCGTTCCAAAGCATCATCGCCCGGCAGCCGGCGAAAGCCGTGGCGATGGACGCGGCCTCTTCGAGCTCCGCGTCCCCTATCCCCATGTCCTTGGCCTTCTTGAGGTGGATCCTGGCGCAGGGCACGCAATGGACGGCCAAGGCCAGCGCGACGGCGATGAGCTCCTTGGTCACCACGTCGACGGCGCCCGGCCGCATGGCCGTGCCCATGAAATCCTGGAACATCTCGAGGGCCCCATCCGGGCTCCCTGAACCGCCGGCGCAGCAGTCTTCGGCATGGACGGTCTTTGGGGTGGTCATCGTTCCCTCCTGTCCAGACCGGCCCTGAGCAGGGCTCTCCGGCCGGTCCCTCGTCACTTCCCGCGGTCCGTCGCCGGACGGCTTGCTCACCACGCGGATCCCTCCCGCCGAGCGGCCGACGATACGCCCGACGGCCGCGGCCCGGGCCAGGCCCGCCCCGCGCATCTCGTCGAGCGCGCCGCCCGCCCGCTCCGCCGGAAAGGCGATGAGCAGGCCGCCCGAGGTCTGGGCGTCGAAGAGGACGGTTTTGATGTCCTCGCCGATCCCGGCCTCGAATTCCGCGATCGCGGCGCTGAATTCCGCGTTCCTCTCGTTGGCCCCCGAAAAAATGCCCTGCCGGGCGTAATCGAGGACCCCCGGGAAGAGCGGCAGGGCCTCGGCCCAGATCTCCGCGGTGACCCGGCTCTGGATCGCCATCTGGGCCAGGTGCCCCATCAGGCCGAAGCCCGTGACATCGGTGCAGGCCGTCGCCCCGTGCCGGACCATGACCTCGGCCGCGTCGCGATTCAAGGCGGTCATGGAAGCGGTCATGGCCTCGACGGACGCCGGCGAAGCCCGGCCGATCTGGGCGGCCAGGGAGACGATGCCGGTGCCGAGGGGTTTCGTCAGGACCAGGACATCGCCGGGACGGGCGCCGGCGTTGGTGACGAGCTCCGCGGCGGTGACGACGCCGGTGACGGCGAACCCGAACTTGATCTCCTCGTCGTTGATGCTGTGCCCGCCGAGGAGGATGGTCCCGGCCTCGGCCAGGACCGACATCCCGCCGCGCAGGATCTCGGTCATAATCTCGGCGGGCAGGCGCTCGATGGGGAAGCCGATGACCGACAGGGCCGTGACGGGGCGGCCGCCCATGGCGTAGACGTCGCTCAGGGAGTTGGCCGCGGCGACCCGGCCGAAGTCGAAGGGATCGTCGATCCCGGGCGTGAAGACGTCGACCGTCTGGACGATCGTCACGTCCGGCGTCAGGCGGAAGACCCCGGCGTCGTCGGCCGTGGCCGTCCCGACGACGAGCCGCGGGTCCGCGACGGGCGGCAGGCTGTTCAGGACTTCCTGGAGATCCTTCTGGCCGACCTTGCTCGCGCAGCCGGCGTGGCGGACGTATTCGGTCAGGCGGACGGGGGCTCGCCGGTCCTCGAGCGGGACCCTCTCCCCGGCGCAGGTGCAGACGTTCTTTTCCTCGAACAGGGGGCAGGGGCAGGGCTTGCGGGGGTCGCAGACGCAGTGCCCCAGCTTGATCGAGCGGGCCATGACCCGCTTCCGTTTCTCCCGAGGATCGATGGCGGAGCTCCTTTCCCGGCCGCCCCGGCGGCCGGCCGATCCGAGCGTGACCCTTCAGGTCGTCGCGTCCGGCTTGAAGAAGAGCCGGCAGAAGCAATGTCCCTCTTCGGCGATCTCCCGGTCGATCTCCCGGCACGGACAGAGCGTGTCGCGGGCCGGATCGAGGGGGTGGGATTGCTTGCAGGGACAGTAGGGCTTCCCGAAGTCCCCGATGTTCCGGGTCATCAGCCCGATGACCTTGTTGACGCGTTCGGCGTCGGCGTTGAAGGCATATCCCGCCCGGCCGGCGAACTCCCGCAAACGGCTCCGGTTCGCCCGGTAGGCGTCGTCCTCTTCGAACATGACCGGCCTCCTCGCGTCTTGAGACGGCGGGAGCACTATAGCCTTCCGATTCCCGGGGTGTCAAGACGCCGAGAGGCCTTGTCCCGCTTCGCGCCGAGCCTCTCACCCGCCCTGTTTCGCCGCTCCCCCTCGAAGTCGGACGATCATCGCGCGGATCGGGACGATGACGGCCTCCGGCTTGTCGAGATGGACGTTGTGGCCGGCCCCCTCGACGAGGATCTGCTCGGCGCCGGGGACGAGGTCCACCAGCTTCTTCTGCATCGCCATCGCCACATCGGCGAGCCTGGCTTGGCCCTCCGGGCTGAAGACAGGCGGCAGGCCGCTCCCCCTCGAAGCGGCCGTGATCACGACCAGCGGGACGCGGGGCAGAGGTCCGCTCCGGCGGAGCTGCTCGACGGTCGTGAGCATGTAATCGGTCTCGGTGCGCGGGTCGGGGACCTTCGTCCGGTACGGGGCGATCATGGCCGCAAGCTTTTCACGGTCCTGCCCGGTCAACGCTTCGAGCTGGGCGTCCGGCAGGTCCTCGTGGCCGGCCTCCTCGAGGACGAGGCCGGCCGTGTCAGCGGGGTAAGAAGCGGCGAACAGGCGCACGATGCGGCCCCCGTAGGAGTGTCCCACGAGGAGATACGGTTTCGGGACGCCCAGCTTGTCGAGAAGGACATGGAGGTCGGCGGCGGTCTGCCTGCCGTGGACGGGCAGGTCCCCCCGCTCGCTCTGGCCGTATCCCGGGCGGTCGTAGGTGACGACCGTGGCGATCTCGGCGATCCCGGGCACTACCGGGTTCCAGTACGCCTGCGGCGCCTGGAAGCCGCTCACGAGGACGACGGTCGGCCCCCCCGAACCGTAAACCGCGCAGTGCAGCCGCCGTCCGCCGACGTCGATCATGTGCTCGGTCCCCCTGATCGTGAGCGGGGGGATCTTCGCAGCGGGAGGCGGTGGGGGCGCAGGCGGTTTCTGGGACTGCGCGGATGGCCGGGCAAAAGCTCCCTGGGCCGTGGCGTTCGCGGGCTCGGCTTCTCGCGCCGCGCCCGCGACGATGAGCGCGGCAGCGATGAGGGCCACGAGGACTATCGATCTGCGCATTTCGCTCAGGGCTCCTTTTTCTTCTCGGTGCGTACAACGAGGGCCAAGCTAATTATACTCCATGGAGGCCTGGATGTTCCGCCGTCCCGGATTGATTCGAGTCCGGGATTCCACTACAGTGGCCCCATGCCGGAGACCGACGGGCGTGTCAACATCCTGGGCTTGACCCGGGCGGCCTTCGAGGCCTTGGCCGGCGGCGGACGTTCGCGGGCGCTTGGCCGCCTCTACAGGCGGGCCTTCGCCGAGGGCCGTTTCGAACCCGGTTCGGAGGCCATCTCCAAGAAGGCCGCT